>JBPCRG010000280.1:0-5412 GCA_050997095.1 Thermomicrobiales bacterium
CTTGGGCGAGGGGCGGGCGATGGGGCGAAGGCCGAGCAGACGGTCGACCGTCGTCACCTGGAATGCCGCGCCGCGGAACCCCGCGATCAGGCGGGGAAGCGCCTCCGCATCGGCGGATTGGCTCCCGACGTGGAAGAGATAGATGAACCCATTCCCCACCGAGGAAAGACATCGGTCGACGATCTCGTCGGGCGACAGCCCTCGCCAGCCGAGCGAATCGACGCTCCACATCACGTTGTAGGCGAACCCCGCGGCGGCGACATCGTTGAGGACGCCGGCATCGTAGTCGCCGTACGGCGGACGGAAGAGGGGTCGGCCGACTTTTCCGCAGGCCGCCTTCAGCTTTTTCTCGGTCGCGATGAGTTCGCCGACGCGTTCGGCCGGAGTCAGCATCGCGTTCGGATTGCTGAACCCCGTCATCGAGCGGTGGGTTAGGGTGTGGTTCATGAGCGTATGGCCTTCGTTCGCGATCCGCCGAACGAGGTCGGCGTTCGCGTCGCACCATCGGCCGGTGATCCCGAACGTGGCGCGGACCCGTGCGGACTTTAGGGTGTCGAGGATCGCGGCCGCGTTGCCCCGGTCGGCGCCCGCGTCGAAGGTGAGGGCGACCCGGGCCCGGCCGGACGGACCCCGGTCGACAATGAGGATGGAGACTGACGGGATGAGGGTGACAAAGCTGCTCGAGATCCAACCGCCAAGGGTGGAGGTGGTGACTTTGAACCACGAGCCGCGGGTGTCGCTGCACGCGACCGCGGTTCCGGATCGGAGCTGGGCGATCACACCGGCCGAGGTCGACGGACCGGACCGCAAATTGACGCCGTCGGTGTTGACTCTGCCATTGATTCCCGAAAGCGTGATCGCGTCCGCCCCCTCGTGCAGCGCGAGGCCGCCGACGCCTGCGAGCGCCGCGATCCCGAGTCCGAGCACGGTGCGGCGGGAGACCGGGGTGGAGTTTGGCATGACGGCCCTCCAGACGGCGAACGGTCGTGGGCGCGGGAGACGTCGGCGTCGAATTTGTCCATCATAGTTTGAAGGACGACGCTTTCTCAACACGTATTCGGCGAAACGAAGGACCTTTCCGGTCATGCACACTAATGGGAAGTCGAAATCCATCAGAATGGAATGGCGATCGGCGGGATCCTCAGAGGCTGCATCGAACCAAGTGGCGCGCCTGCACAGTTGTCAAGGTCCGATGCACGGACCCGGAGACGGAGCGCGACACGCCCTTGTTGTGGTCGGATTCAGTCGGCGGAGGCGACGAGGTCGCGGGAACGGGCGTCGACTGCCGTCGGGGCGATCTCGACGCGGTTGGTGTGGAAGGTGGCCTGGCCGCCGAGGTCGGCGAGGGCGTCGCTGGTGAGCCAGTTGACGTTGCGGCCGTCGGGGGAGAGCGCCCCCCACCAGCCTTTCTGGGCGACGGCCACGCCGGGGCGGACATCCTCCGTGACGACCGCGCGCAGTCGGCAGCTGCCGCGGGCGTTGCTGACCGTGACGTCGGCGCCGTCGGCGATCCCGCGGTCCGCCGCGTCGGACGGGTTGATCTCGATGAAGGGCATGCCCTCTTTCGCGAGCAGCTTGGGCTGGTTCGCGAAGCTGCTGGAGACGAAGTGGTGGGCGGCGCCCGAGAGCAGCGTCAGGCCGCGGCCCTCGCCTCCGACCCCGGCGTCCGTGTCGACGCTCGGCACGTAGTCCGGCAGCGGGTCGAGCCCGGCGGCGGCCATCGCGGCGCTGCGCAGCTCCAGCCTGCCGGAGGGGGTGGGGAAGCGGCCGTCGGCGAAGGGGATCTCCTCGCCCGCCGCGAACGCGTAGGGGATCGCGCCTTCGGTCTTCAGGCGCTCCATCGTGATCCCGGCGAGACGCGGGTTCGTCTTCGCGGTGGCGGCGAGGATCTCGGCGATGACGGTTTCGCTGTCGTCGCGCAGCCACTGGTCGGTGTAGCCCATGGCCGCCGCGATGTCGCGCATCACGGTCCAGTTGCTCCGGCATTCGCCCATCGGTGCGGTCGCGGCGTGGTTGTACTGGATGTGCCGGTGGCCGTAGGGCTTGTGCAAGTCGACCTGCTCCAGCTGGGTCGTCGCGGGCAGGACGATGTCGGCGTAACTGGCCGTGTCGGTCATGAACTGCTCGTGGACGACGGTGAAGAGGTCGTCGCGCAGCAGGCCCCGGATCGTCAGCGCGGCGTTCGGGGAGGAGGTGACGGGGTTGGCGGCGAAGACGTAGAGGGACTGGATCGGGGGGTCGGCGGCCTCGCCGGTCAGCACGGCGCCGAGGCGGTTCATGTTGACCGTGCGGGGCGTCGGCGGGCACTCGGAGGCGTGGCCGACGGCGGCGGCGTCCCAGTGGATGTGGCCGCTCTGCGAGTAGAAGAGGCCGCCGCCGGGCAGGCCGACGTGCCCGAGCACGGCAGGCAGGCTGATGATCGAGCGGACCGTCTGTCCGCCGTTCCGGTGCCGGTTGATCCCGTCCGCGATCTTGAGCAGCACGGGCTTGGACGCGGCGAGCCGATGCGCGAGATCCTCGACGACCGTCGCTGAGACGCCGGTGATCGCGGCGACCCGCTCGGGGTCGTAGGTGGCGGCGCGGTCGCGCAGTTCCTCCCAGCCGAGGGTGTTTGCGGTCAGCCATGCCTCGTCGTGGAGGTTGTCGCGGAAGAGCACGTGCATCAGGCCGAACGCGAGCGCGGCGTCGGTCGCCGGATTCGGGGCGATGTGCAGGTCGGCGGAGCGGGCGGTGAGCGTGCGGCGCGGGTCGATCACCACGACGTAGGCCCCGTCGCGCTGGGCGTCGCGGAGCATCGGCATGAAGTGCGGGCCGGTGCTGGCGGGGTTGTGGCCCCAGATCAGGATCGCCTTGCTGTGGCGGACGTCGCGCGGGTCGGGCGAGAGGCGGTCGCCGTAGGTCGCGTTGACGGCGGCGGTCGTCGCCGCGTCACAGATCGAGCGCTCGAGCCCGCAGGCGCCCATCCGGTTCCAGAGCCTGGCCCCGGCGACGCCGATCTCGACGAGGCCGAGGGTGCCGCTGTAGGAGTAGGGCAGGATCGCGGCGGCGCCGTGCTCGGCGATGATCGCCGTCCAGCGCCCGGCGATCTCGGCGATCGCCTCGTGCCACGAGATGCGCGCCCACTCCCGGCCGCCCTTCGCGCCGACGCGCCGCATCGGGTGCGTCAGCCGCTCGGGGTGGTTGACCCGGTCGAGATACGGCCGCACCTTCGCGCAGAGCCAGCCCCGCGTGATCGGGTGGTCTGGATCGGCGAAGAACCGCACCGCCTTGCCCTCCGCGACCTCCGTGAACGTCCCGCAGCCGTCCGGGCAGTCGTGCGGGCAGACGCCGTGGACGAGACGGGGGGTGTCGGCGGTGGGAGTGATGTGTTCGGCCATCGGTGGTTCCTCGGTTCGGCAAAGCGGTCCGATGGAAAGATGCTAGCAGATGGGGGATCGGCCGAGACGAAAGCATGGTCGGAACTGAAGAATCGGTGTGCAGCGTCGCACGGGACTGAAAGTCCCGCGCTGAGCGAGATAAGTCGGTTGAAACCGACTGTCTTCGAGCGGAAGTGCCTCACTGTCAAGCTGTCTTCACGCCGAGTGCCGGGTAAAGGCGGAAGCATGACGTGGAGGCTTCCCGCGTCCTCCCATGATTGCTTTGGGCAGCCCGGTCAATTCGCATTGCTGCCGTTGACCAAATGAAGACGGTTGAGTCGTCCGATGGCAAATCCGACGCTGCCCGCAATCCAGAGCATCGCCGCCGGCAACAGGAGGAACGACCCGCGGGTTGGTCTGACCGGCAGGACATCGGGCGACAGACCGACGTAGATGGCGGCGGTGGGTGTGTTCGGAGTCGTCGCAGCCGTCAGCGGTGTGATCGTAATCGGCGTCGGACGATTCCCACAGCCGGTGCTCCTCGTCGCGGCGGTCACGGCAGTCGCAATTGGGTGGGCGTTGGTATCCGCGAATTGGTACGTCATTGATGGATGCGTGTTTTTCAGCAACTGAACGGGACGAAATTGGATGCGTCGGCGCAAACGTGTGCAGGTCTTCGCAGGTTTTCTTTCATTGAAGAAAAAATACGGGTGACGACCGGCGTAGTCACTTGTGCAACGTCATGACATCACCCGAACCGACGACGGCTCTCGATTCGGTCGAAGAGATTCCTGGACCCCGCGACTCCGCCTGCGGACTTCGCTCGGAATGACGGTTTGGGGCGCCGCGGCGTTGTCGGAACCGGAGCCGATCGGTACCGCCGGACCACTCAGCGGCCCTTCCAGCGCCAGTTCTCGATCTCGGGCTGGTCTTCGAAGTGGGCGCGGGCGTAGGCGCTGGCTTTGGCGATCATGGTCTCCAGCTCGGAGATGAGGTTGGTGGCGCGGGAGCCGACGCGGGGCGCCCGGCGCAGGGCCTCGATGCAGATGTGGTGGCGGCTCATGCCGTTCAGCAGGACCATGTCGAACGGCGTGGTGGTGCTGCCCTGCTCGTTGAAGCCTTTGACGTGGAAGCGGGCGACGTTGACGTGGCCGTGGATGATCTCGTGGATCGCGCGCTGGTAGCCGTGGAAGGCGAAGACGACCGGTTTGTCGGCGGTGAAAAGCTCGACGAAGCGGGTCGAGTCCATCCCGTGCGGGTGCTGCTCGCGCGGGAAGAGGCTCATCAGGTCGACGACGTTGACCAGGCGCACCTTCAGCTCCGGCAGCCGCTCCCGCAGCCATTCGGCCGCGGCCAAGGTCTCCAGCGTCGGCACGTCGCCGGCGCAGGCGAGCACGATGTCGGGCTCCAGCCCGTCCTCGTTGCCCGCCCATTCCCAGACCGACGCGCCGTGCTCGCAGTGCGCGGACGCCTCGTCGATCGAGAGGTATTGCAGGTGCGGCTGCTTGTCGATCACGACTAAGTTGACATAATTGCGGCTGCGCAGGCAATGGTCGCCGACCGAGAGCAGGCAGTTGGCGTCGGGCGGCAGGTAGATTCGGGCGACGGAGCCGCGTTTTGAGAGCATCACGTCGATCAGCCCCGGGCCCTGGTGGCTGAAGCCGTTGTGGTCGTTGCGCCAGGCTGTCGAGGTCAGCAGCACGTTGAGCGAGGGGACCGGCTCGCGCCACGGCAGCGCGATCGACTCTTGGAGCCATTTGCTGTGCTGGACCGTCATCGACGCGGAGACCATCGCGAAGGCCTCGTAGGTGACGTACCAGCCGTGCCGGCCGGTCAGGTTGTAGCCTTTGAGCCAGCCCTCGCAGTTGTGCTCGCTCAAGACCTCCATCACCCGGCCGTCGACGGCGAGATGGTCGTCGAGGTCGATCACGGGACCGACGAAGAGGCGGTTCTCGGTGGTGAAGACGTCGTCGAGCCGGTTCGAGGCGAGCTCGTCCGGGGAGAAGAGGCGGAAGTTCGCCTGCTCCGCGTTGCGCTGGAAGACCTGGCTCAGCAT
>JBPCRG010000286.1:0-3731 GCA_050997095.1 Thermomicrobiales bacterium
ACGCCGTTCATCCACGGCCTGACCGCAAGCCTCGGGCTGATCGTTCGGCGATAATCCGCCGACGGAGATTGCGGAGCGGCGGGCGACGGCGACATGCCCGCTGATCCAGGGGAGCCAAGGCTCCAGCCCTTCCGAATGGCGCACCAACCGGCGGGAGGATGTGACCGTGATCGAGATGGGCGGAATGGGCGCGTTGGCAGCGACGGCGCTCGCGCTGGGCGTCGCCTACGCGGCCACGCCGGGAGTCGTCAACACGGAGTGCGTGCGCCGCGGGCTGGCGCGGGGGTTCCGGCCGGCGCTCAAGGTGCAGTTGGGGGCGTTGATCGGAGACGGCCTCTGGGCGCTGCTGGCGCTGACCGGCGTGGCCACGCTCGCCCGGAACGCGACGCTGCAGAACGCGCTGGCGCTGGTCGGCGGGCTCTTCCTCTGCCGCCTGGCGTTCAGGTCGCTGCGCGAGGCGGCGACCGGGCAAGACGCGGCGACGGCGAAGGCCGTCGACGGAGATTTCCGGACCGGGGCGATCTTCGGGCTGGCGAATCCGGCGGGGTTCGCCTTCTGGGTCGGCGTCGGCGGCGCGGTTTCCACCGGCGCGGGGCACGGCGGCGTCGCGGCGTACGCCGGCTTCCTGCTCGCGTTCACGTGCGGCGCGCTGATCTGGAGTCTCGCGCTCTCCACGTTCGTGTCGTGGGGGAAGCGGTGGGTGAGCCCGGCGGTGTTCCGCGCGGTCGATGCTTTCTGCGGGGCGATCCTCGGGTTCTTCGGGGTGCGCCTGCTGTGGGGCGTCTTCCGCAGGCTGACGCCGTGAGCTTTGGGCCGTGGGCGATGAGGAGAGGGGCGGAGTCGCGTGCAGTTCTTGATCGATGATGCGTTCTTCGAGCTGTTTCCCGAGGCGATGATCGGGATCGTGGTCGCGCGCGGGCTGGACAACTTGGCCGACGCCGAGCCGATCGCCGAGCTGCTGCTGGCGCGGATCGCGGCGACCGCGGCGGAGCTGGGGGAGGCGGAGATCGGCTCCCTGCCGGCGGTCGCGCCGTGGCGGGCGGCGTATCAGGCGTTCGGGGTCAAGCCTTCGAAGTTCCGGTCGGGGCTGGAGAATCTGCTGCGCTCCGCGAAGTCGGGGCGGCTGCGGCCGGTCAACCCGCTGGTCGATCTCTACAACATCGTCTCGTTGACCCATCGCCTGCCTTGCGGCGGCGAGGACATGGCCGCGGTCGTGGGCGACATCCGGCTGACGCGCGCGGTGGGCGGCGAGCGCTTCGTCCCGCTCGGCGGGACGGTGGACGAGCCGCCGGCGGCCGGCGTGGTGATCTACCGCGACGACGTCGGCGCGATCTGCTCCTGCTGGAATTGGCGGGAGGCGGACCGGACCAAGCTGACCGACACCACGGCCGACGCCTTCCTCGTGATCGAAGCCCTGCCCCCGACCTCCGCCGACGGGCTGCGCGCGGCGTGCGACGACCTCGCGGCGGCGGTGACCGGCCACCTCGGCGGCACGGCGGCGGTCCATCTGCTCGACCGGACGCGTCCGACGCTGGCGTTCGACGCCGCCCGTCCGTAGCGGAGTGTCTTCAGAGGGCTACCGGCCCAGTCACATACGTCGGTTGAAACCGACTGTCGCCGATCGCCACGGATCGGGACCGCATGACGGTCGGCACTCGTGACGTGGCATGTGTACAGACCGACGACGGGATACTTCCAACGTCAAAATGGCATTTGGGGCGTACCTGCCTTCCTGATCGGTCCGTGCATCGTCACCTGACGACGACTGGACCGACGAGGGTTCTCGCTCCGCTCGAAGAGATCCCTCGACTCCGCCTGCTGGCTCCGCCCGGAATGACGGGTGGGGGGCGGCGCTTCGTCAAGGGCGGTGGCGGCGGCGCCGATTGATCGTGCACGGAGCGCTCGACGGCCATGCCTCTTTGGCCGGAGCGGCGATGGGTTCACGACGCTGGACGACCTCGGCGCCATCGTCGGACGCGGATGGCGTCGACCGGCGGTCATCCGTGCCG
The DNA here is from genome assembly GCA_050997095.1 of Thermomicrobiales bacterium. Taxonomy (GTDB): domain Bacteria; phylum Chloroflexota; class Chloroflexia; order Thermomicrobiales; family UBA6265; genus JBPCRG01. Next base: position 2,010 of record JBPCRG010000286.1, read on the forward strand.
AACTGGACCTTGGGAGGCGGGGGCGGGCGATTCGAGGGGAGGAGGGGCAAACGAAACGAGGGACCCCCACGCGTGCCGGTTGAAGGGAGAAGGCGGGAGGGTCCCCCGTTCAATCGCCGATGAACGCACGAGCGGCGCCACTCCGGCCGGATCGGAGGCGGTAGACTGGCGTTCTGCCTACCGCCGCCCACGCCGAAAGGATCCGCCATGGTTCGCTCGCTGACGCCGGAGACGCTTGTCTACGACCTGGTCGGGGCCGGGGATCCGACGATTTCCCCGGACGGGGCGCGCATCCTCTACTCGCTGGGCCGGGCGGATCGCGCGGCCAAGCTGGCGGGCAGCCAGCTCTGGGTCTGCGACATCGACGGCGGATCGGCGCGGCAGCTGACGCGCGCCGGGGACCGGAACGGGCAGGGCCGGTGGGCGCCGGACGGGAGCCGGATCGCCTTCGTCTCCGACCGGGTCGCGAAGAGCGGCGTCTTCGTGATGGCGCTCGACGGCGGCGAACCGCGGGAGGTGACCCGGCACAACGGCCCGGTCGCCGATCTCGCCTGGTCGCCGGACGGAACTCGGCTGGCCTACGTCGCCCTGTTCGACCCCGAGAATCCGGACGAGCGGGACCTCGAGGAGTGGGAGGCGTCGCGGGTGCGCGTGACCCGGCGGGTCGACTACAAGCAGGACAACCGCGGATACCTCGCGGACCTGCGCGGGCAGGTCTGGATCGTCGAGGTCGAGACGGGCGAGCGCCGGATGCTCACGGGCGGCGCGTTCGACCACAACCAGCCGCAGTGGTCGCCGGACGGGGAGCGGATCGCGGCCAAGGTCCCGACGAAGAACGGCATGTGCTCGCACCTGGCGGTCGTCGACGTCCAGAGCGGGCAGGTGACGGAGGTCGGCCCCGAGGGCGGAGTCGTCGGCTGCTGGGCATGGTCGCCGGAGGGGGACCGGATCCTGATCGCGGGGGACGCGACGCCGACCTGGCAACTCGACCTCTTCGTCCATTTCACCGGCACGGGCGATCTGGCCCGGCTGACCGACGACCTCGCCTGCCTTCCGGACGCCGGGTTCCCGACGGTGACCCCGGCGTCGCAGCCGGTCTGGCTGGACGAGACCCGCGCGCTCTTCCATGCGGTCCGCGCGGGCCAGAGCGGGCTCTATGTCGTGGACACGACGACGGGCGACGTCGAGGCGCTGGTCTCCTGGCAGGCGCTGAACGGCGGGCTCAGCGTGGACGCCGCCGGCCATTTCGCGGTGCAGGGGCACACGAGCCTCGAGGAGGTCGGCGAGATCCTCGTCACCGATCTGGCGGGACGATCCTCGCGGGTGATCACCCGGCACAACGCGGAGCTGCTCGCGGAGGCGCCGCCCGCCCGCTGGGAGCGGATCGACGTGCAGCGGGGCGAATTCACGATCGAAGCGTGGCTGCTCTCGCCCGCCGGCTTCGAGGGCGGGGAGGGCGGGGCGACCCGTCCGCTGGTGCTGGACGTCCACGGCGGGCCGAACGGCTTCTACGGCTATGGGTTCAACGCCGTCCAGCAGTCGCTCGCCGCCGCGGGCAACTTCGTCCTCTACTGCAACCCGCGCGGCTCCAGTTCCTACGGGCGCCACTTCACCGCGCAGGTGACGCGGGACTGGGGCGGGGAGGACTACCTGGACCTGATGGCCGCGGTCGACGAGGCGGTCACCCGGCCCGGCGTCGACGCGGAGCGGCTGGGCGTCTAC
>JBPCRG010000306.1:0-4367 GCA_050997095.1 Thermomicrobiales bacterium
GTGGCGGTGTTGTCGTTCATGTTTATGCAGCTGGCGCCCGGTGGGCCTGATGCCCTCTTCGCTCGCAATGGCCGGATGAGCCAGGAGCAACTCGACGCGATCAAGCACAACATGGGGCTCGACCGCCCGGCCTACATGCAGTTCCTGATCTGGCTGCGCAACCTCTCCCAGGGGAATCTGGGCACCTCGTATTTTCAGAACCGGCCGGTCTTGAACGTGATCTGGGACGTCTTTCCGAACACGGTCTACCTGATGCTGGTCGGGCTGACGATCTCGCTGGTCACCTCGCTCCTCTTCGGCGTGCTGGCGGCGACCCGGCCCTACGGCCTCTTCGACACCGTCACCTCGTTCCTGTCGTACTTCGGTTTGGCGATGCCGGTCTTCTGGTTCGGGCTGATGCTGCAGATCCTCTTCGCGGTCAAGCTGGGCTGGCTGCCGTCGGCGAGCATGCACTCCGCGCTCGACACCGGATTTGTCGACCTGCTCAAGCACATGCTCCTGCCCGCGCTGACGATCGCGATCGGCAGCATCGCCAGCTGGAGCCGCTACGTCCGCTCGTCGACGCTGGAGGCGCTGGCGCAGGATTACGTGCGCACGGCGCGGGCGAAAGGGATGCGGGAGCAGGGCGTGCTCTGGGGCCACGTGCTGCGCAATGCGTTGATCCCCTTCGTGACCGTGGTCGCGATCGACATCCCGCTTTACCTGACCGGGGCGGTCCTGACCGAGACGGTCTTCTCCTGGCCGGGCATGGGGCGGCTTTTCTTCGACTCGCTGACCAAGCGCGACTACCCGGTGCTGATGGGCGTGCTGCTGCTCGGCGCGCTCCTGATCGTGATCGGTAACCTGATCGCCGACGTGCTGTACGGCGTGCTCGACCCGCGGATCAAGTATGCGTGACCCTCACCTCAATCCCTCACCCCCAACCCCTCTCCCGCGCACCGGGAGAGGGGCTGGGGGTGAGGGATGAGCGCTGAATCGATCGCGACGAATCCGGTCGTGACGCTCGCCGGGGGGGATGTCTCCCGGCCGGCGCGGACGCCGCTGAGCATCGCCTGGCGCCAGATGCGGGCGTCGAAGCTGGCGGTGGGCGGGCTGATCGTCTTCCTGCTGCTGATTTTGATGGGCGTCTTCGCGAACCTGATCGCGCCGTACGGGAAGAACCAGATCGACCTCTTCAACATCAACGCCGCGCCGAACGGGGCGCATTGGCTCGGCACCGACGCCCTGGGCCGCGACGTGCTGAGCAGGCTCATCTACGGCGGACGGCTCTCGCTCTGGATCGGGGTCTCCGCGGCGCTGGTCGCGACGGTCGTGGGCATCGCGGTCGGCGCGGTCTCGGGCTACTACGGCGGGCTGATCGACAGCGTGCTGATGCGCTTCGTCGACCTGATGCTCGCGTTCCCGAGCATCTTCCTGCTCCTGATCATCGCGGCGATGCTCGAAGGCATCACGGTCACGAACATCATCCTCTTCCTGGGGCTTTTCGGGTGGATGTGGCTGGCGAGGATCATCCGGGGCGAGTTCCTGTCGCTGAAGGCGCGGGAGTTCGTCGAGGCGGCCCGCTCGGTCGGCGCGCCGGACGGGCGTATCATCTTCCGGCACATGATGCCGAACGTGGTGGGGCCGATCATCGTCGCGACCACGCTGGACATCGCGCTCTTCATGCTCGCCGAGGCGTCGCTCTCGTTCCTGGGCTTCGGGGTGCAGCCGGGGACGCCGACCTGGGGGAACATGCTGAACGAGTCGCGCACGCAGTATCTGACCCATCCGCTCCTCGCGATCGCCCCGGGGCTGACGCTGACGATCGCGGTGCTCTCGATCAACTTCGTGGGCGACGGGTTGCGCGACGCGCTCGACCCCCGCGCGGCGAAGTGACCGCCTGACCCCGGACTTTCCTCCCACCCCCCCGCCACGATGGTCACCGGCCGCTTCCAACCCGATCGGGGGTGTGCCGGAGGGGGCGGGATTGTTTATGCTTGGCCCCAGCGTCCTCGCGTGGGCGCGCCGCGGTGTGCGTTGCAGCGCTCGTCGGCGGCCATCGGAAAGGGATTCCATGATGCGGTCGACCTCATCCATCCTGCGATTGTTTGCGGCCTTGGCCTTTGCGTTGTCGCTCTCCGGCGGTCTGGCGCTCTCCGCGGCCGCGCAGGACGACGCGGGCACGCCGACGGCGAACCCGGCGGGCGCGGCCACCGGCACGCTGGCCGTGACGGTCTACACCTGCGGCGATGCCGCCGCCGGATCGTTCCACACGGACGGCTCGTTCAGCCCGGGCCCGGCCTGCGTCCAAGGCGGGTCGGCCGCGTTGTCGGTGGACGGCGGAACCCCGGCGGAGATCGCCGACGGGACCGCGCTCACCCTCGACGAGGGAGCGCACACGGTCGCCGACAGCGTGCTCGGACTCTCCGCAGAGGTCGTTGTCGCGGCGGACGCGGCGACGCAGTTGACCGTGGTTCTGCCCGGCCCGCCGGCCGAGGCGTCGGCCACGCCTCCCCCGGCGACCGGCGAGATCCGGGTCGTGATCCACCTCTGCCCGGCGGCGATCTCCACGAAGGAGCAGTTCGACGCCGTCGGCGACTTCGACGCCAAGGGCGCGGCCTGCCCGGTGCTCACGCTGCCGAACGATGCAGGCCCGGACGGCGCCGTCAACGCGAAGGATCCAGGGAAGCCGCTCTCCTTCGATGTGGTCGTCACCCACGACGCCGAGCCGCCCGCGTCGATCGCGAACGGCGATGCAACCTTCACCCCGAGCCAACGCTGCGAGAGCGACCTAACGCAGGATCTGAACGGCGACGGCGATCAGACCGACTGTTTCGACGCCTCCGACTATGGGTTCAAGGACATTCCCCAGGGCCCGGTCGCCGTCACCGAGCCGACCGCTCCCGAAGGGCATCGCTTCGGCGCGCTGGAGTTCGTTCCCGGAAGCGGCGACGACGCGGCCGTCAAGGGCGTCGACGACCAGGCGGCGGCGGTGTCGCTCGACACGACCGGGAAAGAGACGGTCACGCTGCATCTCTTCAACTTTGTGAAGCCGGCGGCCAATCGCGTCAGCGTGATCCAGCGCGTCTGCCCCGCCTCGGTGCGGACGAAGGCGGATTTCACGGCGATCGGCGACGCGGCGAAGCAGATACTCCTCTGCCCCGCCGTCACGCTGCCCGGCGACGATGGACCCGCGGGCGCCGCGCACGGCGACCAGCGCGCCTTCGACGTGACCGTGGGCGGCACGGACGGCGGGAGCCACGCCCTCGGGGACGCGACGTTCGCGCCTGCCAAGATCTGCGAGACGGATCTCAAAGAGGATCTCGACGGCGACGGCACGATCAAGCCGGACGTCTGCCTCGACGCGTCGGCCTACCGCTTCGATGGCGTCCTTCAGGGCCCAGGAGTGGTCGTCACCGCGGCGACGCCGCCGGACGGATACGTCTTCGGGGCCGCCGGATTCCTGCCCGGCAGCGGCGACGACTCGGCGTTGACGAAGGTGACCGTCAAGCGGAAGACGGTGACCCTGGACACCAGCGCGGACGGCGACGTCACGGTCCAGCTCTATGCGTTCCTCGCTCCGACCCCGACTGCTGAGCCGACGGTGGGCATGGTCCAGGTGATCGAGCTCTGGTGCGACGGCGCGACGGAGGAGACGATCGCGACCGCGCTCGCGCCCGGGGCGGACGCGCAGGCGGGCGATCTCGGCGACAGCACCTGCGTCGCGGGCGAAGCGGATTTCCAGATCTCCGAGTTCGGCGCGACCGCCTTGGACCCGTTCCCGACCGGCGCCGACGGCATGGCGGTCTCGTCGGGCATCCCCTCCACGGCCGGGAAGAGCCCGCACCTGATCACCGAGCTGAGCTCCGGCACGTCGGCCGCGTTCGACGTCGAGCCGGGCGTGACGACGCGCGTCATCTTCCTGAACTACCTCCCTGTCGACATCTTCGATTCCTCGGCCGACGGCGGCCAGGCCGCGCTCGACGAGGGAGGCGGAGCGGTGGCCGATGCGGCCCTCGACGGCGGAGCGATCGACGACGCGGCGGTCGCCTCGATCGACAGCGGCGCGGGACTGGCGCAGACGGGGATCCCCGCCCGCTCCGGCGGCGGGACCGGCCCGATCCTGCTGCTCGGCTCGATGGGCCTGCTGCTGCTGGCCGGGGCTTGGCTGCGTCGGCGCCGATCGGCATAGCCGCAATTCCGGGCCGGATGGACGCCGGGTCGCCGTCCCAAGTGGGCTGTGCCTCGTCTTGGGGCATTGGCCCATCCGACGACGGTTCTCGCTCCGCTCGAAGAGATTCCCCGACTCCGTCTGCGGGCTCCGCTCGGAATGACGGTGGGGGTATTGGGCCATCCGCATTGACGCCGATCAATGATGCATACAGCGC
>JBPCRG010000324.1:0-5908 GCA_050997095.1 Thermomicrobiales bacterium
CTGCGATGCCATACTTCAGACCGGTCAATGGGACCGTTCCGCCTTGATCCCTCAAGGAGACTCCGACGGGGCTTGGGCTTCGACCGCGGGAGTCGCAGGCATCGAGTTCGCGACAACCAAGACGGGCCAATCGCTTCCGCCACGAAAGGCGACCATCCGCCATGCTCATGGACAAGCTCGCCGAACCACGGACCCGCCAGCTGCCGATCGTCGTCTGCGACGGCGCCCCCTATGCCCGCGGCCACGCCCACGGCAGCCAGATGCGCGGGGTCATCGCCGTCGGCGTCGAACGCTGGTCCGCCTCCCTCCGACGGCGCCACGACGTGGCCCCGGATCGCTACATCGACGCTTTCCTCGCCGGAACCGATTTCCTGCCCGCGATCGACCGCCACACTCCGGGGCTCCTCGACGAGGTCCGCGGCATTGCCGTCGGGGCCGGCCAGCCCTTCGCCACGATCCTCGCCTACAATCTGATGGACGAGGAATGGACCTTCGGCGAACGCTTCGCGGCCGATCGGACCGCGCGGAACGGGTCTCCGGGATGCACCGTCGCCTACCTGCGTCCCGCCGCCGACGATGCCGTGCTCGCGCAGACGATGGACATCCCGTCCGTCCATGACGGCACGCAGATCGTCCTCGACCTCCGCCCGGAGGACCAGCCCCGCGCGCTCGTCTTCACCGCCGCCGGGATGATCGCGCTCACCGGCGTCAACGGGCACGGCGTCGGCGTCGTCGTCAACAACCTGTCGGTGCTCCCCGGCTCGACGACCGGCCTCCCCGTCATGTTCGCCATCCGCGGCATCCTCGCCCAGGCGACCCATCACGGCGCCGCCGGGTTCGTCGGCGCCGTCCCCCACGCCACCGGGCAGAACTATGCGATCGGCTCGCCAACCGGCTTCGTCAGCCTTGAGGCGGACGCCGCCCGCGTCTCGGCCGACCCAAACGCGGCCGGCGACCGCTTCGTCCACACGAACCACCCGCTGGTCAACCGCCCCGCCGACCCGGACCCGGCCGCCGACTACGCCGCCTCCAACACCCGCCGCCGCTTCGACCGCGCCGCCGAACTGCTCGCCTTGGCCGTCGACCAACCGGGCGTCGAGCGCCTGCTCCAAGACGAGGCCGCCCCGATCAGCTGCGCACCCCGAGCCGGAGCCATGACCTTCGGCGCGGTCAGCATCCGCCTCTCGACGTCGCCCACCGTTCGGGTCACCCCCGGCCCGCCCCACCTCCACGACTTCGTCGAGGTCGGTTTTCAGGGCGTGTGAAGCACTGCCGGAAACGTCGGGACGCGCAGATTCGGAGGGTGCGGGGTGAGGCAGAACCGACGGCCCGGATTCAGCCCGTCGGTGTCGTCGATCGCTCGATGATGGCGAGGAAGTCGCGCGGAGTGACGATCGTCACGCCCTCGAACGAGCCGAGCCGCTGGAGTTGCCTGTCGCCCGTGACCAGGTAATCGGCCGCCGCCGAAACCGCCGCCGCGAGCACCAGATCGTCCTCCGGATGCGTCGCCACTCCCGAGACCTCGACCGTGCCCGGTGTCGGAGTCGCAAGCGACCTGAGGGTGACGATCCAACCCACGCCGACGGACCGTTCGAGCCGCGCGGAAAAATAGGGACTGGCGAGGAGCGTTCGCTCGATCTCGTCGATCACATGATCGGAGATCACGAACTCGAACGAGCCGGTGACCCACCGACGCACGATCTCGGCTGGCGTGCTCGTCGCTGAGCCATAGCGGAGCACGCCGGAGGCGACAACGTTGGCGTCGAGGACAGCTCGGATCATCGGGCGGCCACAGCCTCCCGATCGGCGCTCATTTTGGCGCGCGCCTCCTGTTGAACCATGGCGAGTTGGCGCTCCAATTCCTCGTCCGACACGTCCTTGAACGCATCGCTGATGCGGTTGAACGTCGCGATGAGCGCCGCCCGGGCCGCCGCCTCTTTCTGGTCCTGCTGCCCGAACCGGCGGTACTCCTCGATCGAGATGATCGCCGCCACCGGCAGGCCGCTCTTCTCAACGACCACCCGCGTCTCGCCCCGGGCGACGCGATTGACGATCTGGCTCAACTGCTGCTTGGTCTCTGTCAACTTCATGACCGTTTCGGTCGGTGTCTGCTGCTGCGCCATGTTCATCCTCCTCTTCGCCCGATCGCCTGACGCATCGTTGCACGATTGTCCAGTTCTATCCACTTCTGGACAGAACTGGATCGTTTATCATTCGGCCGTGGCGCCGTCGCCCGTTTACCGCCGCACCGCCAACCGATCCACCGCCGCCCGCATCAGCGTCCAGAGCGCCCCGCCGTTGATCTCCTTCTTCGGGTCGTTGATGATCGCGGAGACTTCGAACCAGCGCCCGTCCGCCCGCTCCAGCAGCCAGCTGTCGCTCTTGACCCCCGTCTCGTACCCGCCCTTGTACCCGACGTAGCGCCACGCCTTCGCGTCGAAAACAAGCCCCGGATTCAGCGCCAGCGCCCCCTGAACCTCCGCCAGCCCGGCCTCGCCCGACTGCCCGTGCAGGTGGGCCATCGCCCGGCAGAGGTCCCCCGACGACGCGAACCACTCGATCGTGTCGATCAGATACGGCCCCGGCCAATCCTCGGCATCGGTCAGGGTGTTCGCGACCGGGTCCACGTCGCCGGTCAGGAACGCCCGCTTCTCCGCCTGCGAACCGCGCACGAACGCATCGATCGCCTTCAATGAATAGCGGAGCTTGAGCGCGAACCACTCCCGGGTCAGCAGCAGCGGCACGTTGCGCCCCGGGTGGGCGTGCCCCATCGCCGCGAACATCGCCTCGACGTTCGTGCGGCCCAGCCGGGTGATCAGGTGGTCGGTCGCCGTGTTGTCGCTTTGCGAGATCATCTGCTCCGCGAAGTAGGCGAGCGAGAAGCGGGCGCCGGCCGTCTCAAGCCGCAGGTCGCCGCTTGGCTGGCTGCGCAGATCGTTCCGGATCGGCAGCGGCTCGTCCCAATTCGCTTCGCCCGCCGCCACATGCCGGGCCAGCTCCCCGAGCACGTACAGCTTGAACGACGACCCGATCGCCAGTTCCGTCTCGCGGTGCAGCGACGCGACCGGCCGGCACGTCCCGTCCGTCACCTCCGCCGCCGTGAACGAGACCTGCGGCGCGACCGTCGCCAACTGCGCCGTCAGCGCCTTCCACCTCGCCGGCGCCTTGCCCGCGACCGGCTGCGGCACCGGCTCGAAGAAGAGGTCGTTGATCAGGTGCCGGTCGGAGGCGTCCACCCCGAGCCGCACCCGCCAGTCCCCCCGCGGCGTCGTCATCACCGCCCTGACCTCCAGCCCCGACCACCGCCCGGCGACCCGCGCCAGCGTCATCGGCGCGACCGGAGCCAGATACGACCGGAAGACCGCCAGCAGCTGCGGAACCGTCAGGACCGTCAGAAAATCCGCCGCCACGTGGTCGCGCAACTCCCCCTCCGTCAGCGCCGCCGGACTCCCGTTCACGGTCGACAGCGCCCACGCCAGCTGCTTCCCCGCGGGCGTCGCCGACGCCGACTCGCCCCGAGCCGCACCCGTCGCCCCCGGCAACCCCGCCGCGATCAGCCAAACCGCCAGCCAAATCGCCAACACCCGCGACTGAACACCATTCGGCATGATTTCGCCTCATTGTCTGGAGAGATAAGAGGTAAGAAATAAAAGATGTGAGACGGGGAGTCATCGATGGCGACATACGGATCTTCGCTCCCTGACCCCTGACCCCCGATCCCAGCCCCCCGGTCTCACACCGGCGGCCACGTCAGCATCCAGCCGCCGTCCACGTAGTGCGTCATCCCGGTGCAGTACCCCGCCAGGTCGCTCGCCAGGAACGCGGCCATGTTCGCGACGTCCTCCGGCATGCCCACCCGGCGCGCCACGATCTGCGCCGCCGCCTGCTCGCGGTACGCCGGGTCGGCGGTCGCCTGCTTGTTCATGTCGCTCAGGATCATCCCCGGCGCAATCGCGTTGACCGTGATCCCGTGCGGGCCAAGTTCGTTCGCCATCGTCCGCGTCAGGTTCCGCAATCCGCCCTTCGAGACGTTGTACGCCCCGTCGCCCGCCCAGCACGCCTCCTCGTGCACGGAGGTGATGTTGATGATCCGCCCGCTCTGCCCTTGAGCCAGCATCTGCCGCGCCGCCAGCTGGGAGCAGAAGAACGGGCCGTGGAGGTTCGTCCGCAGCACCCGCTCCCAGTCGGCCGCCGCCAGCTCGTGGGTCGGCCCCTTGATGCTCATCCCCGCGTTGTTGACCAGAATGTCCAGCCGCCCGAACTCCGTCAGATGCCGCGCGAACAGCGTGTCGACCTGCGACTGGTCGCCCACGTCGATCTGCGTCACCAGCGCCCGCCGCCCCAGTTCCCGCACCCGAGCCGCCGTCGCCTCCGCGCCCGCCGCGTCGGAGTTGTAGGTGATCGAGAGATCCGCGCCGCTCTCCGCCAGCCGCTCCGCGATCCCCTTCCCGATCCCCTTGTTCGACCCGGTGACCAACGCCACCTTCCCATCCAGACGAACGTCCATGGTGTCCTCCGTGCTGAGAGCTGGTAGAGATGAGAGACGAGAGATAAGAGATAAGGCAGAGACGAGGAGCGACGTTTATCGGCGACGAGTGATTTGGATTCCCACCGGAGCAACAAGACGAAGGCGTAGGCCAGTCACAGCGACTTCGGTGGATACACCGTCCCCCAGCCCCTAGCTCCCAACCCCCAGCCCCCCGACCAACGCCGACGTCCCCAGGCACCGCACGATCTGCTCCGAGTGCAGGATGTCGTGGTGCGCGGCCTGCACCGCGGCGTCGTGGACGTTCATCGATCCGGCCTCCGGGTGCATGCCCGTCCGGCTCCATTGCGCCGGCGTCAGCCCCGTCAGCAGGGTCAGGAACCGGCGACGCTCCGCGACCCAGACGTCGAACGCAGCCCGCAAATCCTGGTGCGCGTAGTCCCGATCCCGCGCCAGCGCCTCGTGGTCGTAGGCCGGCAGCCGCGGGTTCTCCTCCGCGAGCATGGATTCGACCCGGCCCCGGAAGAAGCCGTCGAAGTCGCGCAGATGGCAGACCACCTCCACCACGCTCCAGCCCCGGTACCCGTCCGCCGGGTCCGTCGCCGCCATCGCCCGAGGCTGGTCCACCCCGGCCAGAATCGCGTCGAGCAGGATCGGCGTCTGCCCCATCGACCGCATGAACCGCTCCGGTGTCACCATCGTCATCTCAAATCGCCCTTCATGACAGGAGGCTGATAGCGGAGGCTGATCGAGCTTCAAGCCGACTCACCGCCGGAGTATCGCCCGTCCCTCCGCCGTTGGCCCGTCTTCCCGATCCCGAAAACCGAAATCCCGGTATCATCACCGCACCTGTGACCGCCGCCAACGAACGGAGCCCCCGACGATGTCAGCGACCGATGCAACCCCGTCCACGACCGAGGTCAACAAGCAGCTCGCCCGCCGCTTCTTCGAGGAGATCTGGAACGACCGCGACGAGTCCGCGATCGAGCGCTTCATCCCCGTCGACGCCAAAGGCAACGACCCCGACTTCGGCTCCGGCCGCGAAGGCTTCCGCGACCAGTGGCGCAAATGGCAGAGCGCCTTCCCCGACCTCCATTTCGAGATCGTCGACCTCATCGCCGAGGGCGACAAAGTCCTCACCCGCTGGGTCCTCACCGGCACCCACAGGGGCGAGTTCCTCGGCGTCGCCCCCAGCGGCAAAGCCATCCGCGTCCAAGGCATGAGCCTCGACCGCATCGAGGATGGCTGGGTCGCCGAAGGCTTCGACGGCTGGGACGCCCTCGGCATGCGCCAGCAGTTGGGCATCCGCGAGCTTTGAGCGTTGGGCCGTGGGCGTCGTGGGCTTTGAGCTGAGAGCCATGGGCCCCAACCCGCGCGCATCATCGTGCTCCCCCTTCCCCCCGATCGTCGGGGGCGGGTACC
>JBPCRG010000329.1:0-6095 GCA_050997095.1 Thermomicrobiales bacterium
GCCCGGCCCTACGCCGCGCCGACTGGTCCCGGCAAGATCGATCGGCATCGTTTCAGACCGCGATGCGGCGCCACATGCCGTCATTCCTCGACTCCGCCTGCGGGCTCTGCCCGGAATGACGGGGGCAGGGGGCGGGGCTTCGCGAACGGCCGTGATGCCGATCGAACTTGCCGGGACCGCACGGGAGGATGGAGCAGGGGCTGGCGGCCGAGAGCGTCCTTGCCGACCGCAGACGGCCGGACGGGTCACGGTGGCAGCCCTCGTGCGAAGGGAGGGGGAGACGGCCATGCCACGCAGCCTTCCGGCGAGAGGCCGCGTTCGGACGGGATCGGCCGCGGGAGCCGGGCGCGGCGGCCGGCGAGGGGAAAGGCACGGAGATGGGTGAGGATTTCGGCGGAGCGGCGGTTCCGCGGACGATGGAGCGGCTTCCGGGCAAATCGTCGAGGGGGCGGGGGAAGGGCCTGGCCCTGTCCCTCCTCGCGATCGTGGTCACCTTGCTGACCGTCTTCTTCGTGCTCAACTACCGGCGCTGGGTCACGATCGACTTCCTTGCGTTCGACGTGCGGACCCGGGTGATCTGGGCGATGCTCGCGCCGCTCGGCGTCGGCCTGATTCTGGGCGCGATCGGCGGGCGGATCTCCCGGCGCTGACCGTCCGCCGTGCCCGCGGCATCGGCGAGCCCTTTCCGCGAAGGGGAATGGCAACGGCCGGACGGTTGCCCGTCCGGCCGTTGGTGTGTGCAGGCGGTTGAGCCGCGCGGGGTCGAGGAGATGAATCCTCGACCCTGTGCGACGACCAGATCAGGCCTTGAGTTCGTTGACGACCACCCGGTACTCGGTGTTGCACGGGCAGGAGTGCAGGCCGGTCAGCACGGTGTTCTCGGCGGTCGCGTCCGGGTTCGAGGCCGGGTACTCCACCATGGTGACCGAGTCGATCCCGGCGCCCACGAAGAAGGTGACCTTGCCCTGGCGGTTCGTCGTGACGGTCGTGAGCACATTGTTGCTCGGATCGGTCACGTCGAACTTGACCCCTGGGGCGATCACGCAGGTGGGCGGCAGATCGCCGGCCGCCACATCCGCGGCATTGATGGAGGTGGGCCGCGTCTCGCAGTTCAGCTTGAAGACGATGACGGTGCTGCCGTCCGGCGGCGGCGTCGCCGGGCTGTTGACGAAGGTGACCTCGACGTTGCCGCCGTCGGGCACAACGACGGTCATCACCGAGCCGTCCTTGACCCAGCCGGTGGGGGCCGACTTCTCCTGGACGTAGTAGGTGCCCGGGGTGAGGTCGGTGCTGATGATGATCCCGTCATCAAGCGATCCGTCGAGTCCGTCGCCGTCGCAGGCGACATCGGGGTCGGTGAAGGCGGAATCGGTCGAGATGTAGAAGCAGGCGCCGGCGAGCAATGTGCTATCGGTGCTCGTCAGCTTGTAGATCGTGATCGAGCCCAAGGCCGGCGTCGCGGTCGGCGGGACCGGGGTCGCAGTCGGCGGGACCGGCGTGTTGGTCGGGACCGTGGTCGCGGTCGGCGGGACCAGCGTGTTGGTCTTGGTCGCCGTGGCCGTCGCCGTCATCGTGGCCGTGGCCGTCGGCGTGTTGGTGGGGGTCTTGGTCGGTGTCTGCGTCGGCGCCGGGGTGGCGGTCGGGGTGATCACCGCGAGCGGCGGCGGCGGGACGCTCCAGCTGCAGGCGGGCGAGCCGCCGTTGCGCCAGGCGATCTTGCGGGCGCCGTAGAGGTTGGTCGGGGAGAGGATGGGGATCGTCGAGCCGAGGACGAAGTCCACCTGGAAGTAGCAGTTCGGGATCTGGGTCGTCAACGTCCGGGTGGTCACGGACTGGCTGGCGCTGAACGTGCCCGTGTCGCCGACGGACGGGATGTACCGCTGCTGGTCGGCGTTGTTGATGTTCCAGTAGGGCTCGACCGTCTCGTAGGAGGGCATGGAGAGCGTCAAGCCGCTGCAGCCCGCCTTGAGATCGAACTCGACCGTCAGGCGGTCGCCCGACTGCAGCGAGTTGAGATCGGGGATGGAGATGCTCTGGCCCGAGCGCACGACCCGGAAGCGATAGGCCACGATGGCTGTGGTGTCGGCCGGGCAGTTCACCGCGACCGCCGTCGTCGACGGTGTCGGCGTGACGGTTCCGCCACCGGTCACGGGTGTCGGGTTTCCGTCGCTGCCGCCAAGCTTCAGCGGGATCGTCTGGTCGCCGGAATTCGGCTTGACCAGGCGGTTCTGAACCACTCCGTTCGCGTTCGGTCCGGAGCAGTGCAGCCGCGCGACGACGCGCACGATCACCACATCGCCGGGGTTGAGCCCGTCGATCGTGATCTGGGCGATCATCAGCCTCGAATCCGAGAGCTCCTGGAAGGAGACCGCCTCGTTCCCGTCCAGGTTCTCGTTGCCGGAGTCGCCCGCGTTGAGGGAGGCGCTGACGATCTTGTCGAATCCGACCGGCCCGCCCGAGCCGGTGTTGTCACGGTCGAAGGAGTTCTGGTAGGTGAACGAGCCGGACTTCGTGCCGCCGACCGTCATCTTGTCGAAAAATACGACCTGGTCTCCGCACGTGAAATCGGCGCTGGTCAGCGACTCGACGACGCCGGAGGCCTTGTTGATCGTGCGGCCGGCGTAGGCCCCGCCGGTGCCGGCCGCGTGGTTGCAGGATCCCGGTCCGGCGGCGATGAAGTCGGTCGACACGTCCTTCGGATCCAGCTGGACCGGACAGGCGGTCGTCCCGCCGTCCCTGCCGGTGAGCTTGTCGGTGCCGTATCCGACTGTCGGCGACATGTTCCAGAGGATCGGGCCGTAGGAGAAGGATGCGGAGAAATAGCAGTTCGGGATGTCGATCTCGGCCGAGCCGCCCGGCGCGCCGAAGTTGCGGGCGACGTTAGGAATAGACCGTGCGCTGGCCGACGGTCGCGTCGCTGTAGGTGGACTGGGCGGCCTTGTACGAGACCAGCGTCAGCGGCACGCTGGTGCAGCGGTCGTCGATTTCGAAGTTGACCTTGACGTGGTCGCCGGAGCGGACGCCGGTCAGGTTGGGGGCCGAGATCGTCTGCCCGTTGCGGGTGATCACGACCGAATAGTTGTAGACCGCATTCTTGCTGCTGGGACAGGAGGTCGACCCGGTCAGCAACGCGCCGGCCACCGTCGAGAGCGACACCGCGCCGAACGAGCTCAACAGCATCATGATCGCCGCGATCTGCCCCAAGAAGAGACTGAGACGCCTCAATCGTTTCACACGAGAACCCCTTTCCGTTTGAGGCGAAACCGTGCGCTCCTGCACGGAGACCTCTGCTCTTCTCGGTCCGCGGACCCCACGGCTCGACATTCCGCGCCGTACGCCATCCCCAACGACCTGCGCCCGAGTGAAGAACGCCTGCGCGCCCCGGTCTCAACATGCAGATTGGAAACGCCGGACCGTCACCCTCGGGTCGGACCTTGTCCGTGAAGTTAACCTACCCTTTCACCTCATCTTACTCAATCGGCAATGGACCCTATTCGATTTAGCACGTCCTTATCGTGCTCTGGACTCACTTGGGCTATATCCGAAGGCAGTTGGTACCGACGCGATTCGGGACGCGCCGGAGCGCGGATCGCCTTGACAGGCGGCGGCGGGCATGGGCGCCGACGACGACCGAGTCGCCGTCGGGAGGGTGGCCAGCGGTCGGGCATCGCGGGATCACGACGCCCCGGACGCGCACGGGTCGCGCCTCCGTGTAGAAGACGCGACGAGGGAAGGCGACGGGGGAGGGAGGGCGAAGCACTTTTGTCCCGCCGAAAGCGGCGAAGCGGGACTGTTGGCGGGGCCGACGCAAGCCGGACGGGTGGAAAGAGCCGCGCATGCGCGGCTCCGACCCTTGAAGCGATGCCAAACGCCGCGCCTCACGGCTCACGGCTGACGACCCGCGGCCCGCTACACCATCCAGCCGCGACGGGTGGCGAATTCGGCGAGGGCGGCTTCCTGGCGCGGATTCTCGACCGCGCCGGGACAGACCGCGCGCAGCTCGGCGAGAGCCGTTCCGGGCGACGCGCCGTCGCGGATGAGGTAGGCGGCGAGGATGGTGCCGGTCCGGCCCTGACCCATCAGGCAGTGCACCGCCACCGGCACGTCGCGGCCCCGCTGGCGATCGATGAACGCCAGGGCGGCCACGATCTGCGCGGGGTCCGGCGGCATGAGGTCGACGACCGGGAGGTGGAGCGACGCGAATCCGTGCCGCTCCAGCGCGGCCGCGTCGAGCGCGTCCTCGGTCATCGAGAGCAGGGCGCCGACCCCCTGCGCCTTCAGCCAGCGCAGGTCGTCCTCCAAGGCCGCCGCGTCCCGCCGCCGGTTCCGGCCGCCTGGCAGCGCCGAGCCGGCGAGCACCCGCGGAATCAACCAATAGAAGCCGTCCATCGCCCTGCCACTCTCCGAACATGCATTCGCGGCGGCGTCAGATTCGGCGCCGGGTCGACAGCTTCAGGGTACGGCGGCGGGAACGCCGCGCCAACCGCGCGTCGGGCAGGGCGGGCACCCGCCGTTCAGGGAGGTCGCCGGGAAGGGATCCGGGGACGACGCGTCGACATGCGCGCAGGGCATCCCCGCCGCCCATCCCCGGCCGATGTGTGCAAACGGGGGTGGGGCTCCGCGTCATCGACGGCGACGAAGTCGATCGATGATCCGTGGAGCGCACTGGCCACTCTCGTCGGGATTGTCGAGACGAGGACGACGAGATTCTTCCTGCGTCAGAATGACAAGCGGGGCACGCTTCCACCGCCGTCGTCCCGAGTGCTCCGTCCAAGGGTATCGGCCGTGCCCGCCGTCGCCTCCCCCTTGCCCCCGAACTCGGGGCGGGTACCCTCTGGGTGCGGGCCGGGAGGTTGGAGGGCCGTTCCCGTTCGATGATGACGGAAGCCGTCGGACGCGCCGCTAGTTCGAGCGTTGCGGGAGTTGCGGGACGAGCCACGACAGGAATGCCTCGGGGCTTCGGGTCTGCATGTAGAGCTCTCCGCGTCCGGTGATGTCGACCACCAGCCCCTCGCCGCCAAAGATCGTCGACTTCCAGTTGCCGACCTTGCGGACCTGATAGGCCATCCCGGCGCTGAAGCCGACGATGTGGCCGGTGTCGACGGTGAAGCGTCTGCCCGCCTCCAGCGCCACCCGGTGGATCGCGCCGTAGCTGGAGAGGATGAGGGAGCCCGATCCGGAGCACCGGAGCATGAAGAGCCCCTCGCCGCCGAAGAACGAGCGGCTGCCGCCCCACTTGCTGTCGACCGTCACGCTCAGGCTGCTCGCGAGTTAGCTGCCCGACTGCACGATCATCTCGCCGGAGAGTTCGGTGACGAGGATGTCGCCGGGAAGGCGGGGCGCGAAGAAGATCTCGGCATCGGCCTCCGCGGTGAAGGAGTTCTGGAAGAACGACTCGCCCCCCAGCATGGACCGGGTCAGGGATTTCATGATCCCGCCGGTCGCCCGCGTCTCGATCTGGATCGCGGGATCCATGGCGACCATCGCGCCGCTCTCCGCCCGGACCTGCCCGCCCCGGTTCAGCCGGACGCGGCAGACCGAGTAGGCTGGCTGGTACATCACTTCTGTCTGCATATCCCGCCTTCTCCTTGCTTGGGGAACCTGCCGCAGCGACTTCGGATGGACGCGCAGGTCACGTTTTCGACGACAGGGTCCACAGAATTTCGGCAGCTTGATGTTGTAGCACGCCACAACGTTCGGATCATGTGTTGACCGAAGGGGTTGACCGAGTCAAAAGGAGACGGCGCTGGAGATCCAGCGCCGTCCATCCGATTCGGCGGGTCGTGCGCCGCGGCTAGAGGTAGCCGAGGGGGTCGACCGGGACGCCGTTGAGTTTGATCATGAAGTGGGTGTGGGGCCCGGTCGAGGCGCCGGTGCTGCCGAGGGGGCCGATCACGTCGCCCTTGTTCACGGCCTGTCCGACGGCGACGTACGGCTGCTCGGCCATGTGGCCGTAGACGGTCGAGAATCCGTTCTGATGGTCGATCTCGACGTAATAGCCCAGTCCACAGTCGCACCAGCCGGCGGCGGTGACGACCCCGCCGTCCGCGGCCATGATCGGGGTGTAGGCGGGGGCGGCGAGGTCGATCCCGTTG
>JBPCRG010000370.1:0-4909 GCA_050997095.1 Thermomicrobiales bacterium
GGTTCAACCCGACGGCCGCTTCTCACCGCTTGTCGTCATGTTCGGCGCAACCGGCGAGGAATATGACGAGCCGGGAGATTTGCCGCTTGGCGCCGTCGTCGACCTTGTGGCGGGAACGTTGACCGGGCAATGACCACCGTCGTCATCGAACCCGACGACCGGTTGCTTCGGCGCATCTTTTGGGGAAATTTCGACGAGAAAAAGAAAACGGTCAACTCGTCGGCTTTTCGCAGAGAGCCGGAACTGTCGGTCTACCTGGAACGGCTTCAATCAGCGGATGAGGCATTGGCTGTCGGCAGACCTGGTCAAGGCGTCGCCATGTTCTTGGCACGGGTCGCGCTTGACCTGGGATTGACGGTCGTGCACGATCCAGTGCTCCCGAACGAATATGGACACTGTCTGATCAATGGCATCGCGGGAAAGGCGATGGCGCGAGCGCTTGCCGTCGCCTGCACGGTGATCGTGGAGCCCCAGCCAGCACCTCCAAACCAGGTGTTGGACGACTGAGGTCACGGGGCGCGACGGACCTGAGGCGCTGCTTCGACGTTGGCCGCCGTTCAGATGTCCTGCAAGAATTCCCCATCGGTCGCATGGCAGTGTTAATGGCCATCGACCTCTCGCCCTTCTCAGAATCTCACTTCTCTCGGCACGCGCACCCCGCACGCACCATCATTCATGTTCCCGCACCACCGAACACATTGGTCTTCGTCAGCGTGAATGCGGCCGGGGTGGCGAGGTCGATGGAGGAGAGGCCGAAGATGGCCTCGTATTGTCCGAATTCGGCGGTCCAGGCGTGGGCGGCGGCGTCCCACCAGGCGAGGGCGCGGGTGTCGATGGGGAGGGTGACGGTGGTCGTCTCGCCCGGCTTCAGGGAGACTTTCGCGAAGCCTTTCAGCTCTTTGTCGGGTCGAGGGACGCTGGCGGCGGGGTCGCGGATGTAGAGCTGGACGACGGTCCGGCCGGCGCGGGCTCCCGTGTTCGTGACGTCGACGCTGACGGTCAGCGGGTCGCCGGGGGCGATCTCGGCGGCGCTGAGGCGGGCGTCGCCGAGGGCGAAGGTCGTGTAGGAGAGGCCGAAGCCGAAGGGGAAGAGGGGCGCGACGCGCGTCTTCTCGTAGTGGCGGTAGCCGACGAAGACGCCTTCGCCGTAACGGACGTGGCCGTTATCGCCGGGGTAGTTGCCGTGGGCGGGGTTGTCCTCCAACCGGAGGGGGAAAGTCTGGGTCAGCCTGCCGGAGGGGTCGAGGTCGCCGAAGAGGACGTCGGCGATGGCGTTGCCGCACTCCTGCCCGGCGAACCACATCTGGACGACGCCGGCGACGCGGTCGAGCCACGGCATGGCGACGGGCGAGCCGGTCTGGAGGACGACGATGGTGCGCGGGTTGGCCGCGGCGACGCGCTCGATCAGCGCGTCCTGGTCGCCGGGCAGGGCGATCGTGGTGCGGTCGCCGCCCTCGCTCTCCCAGTCGCTGGTCGTGCCGACGAAAACCAGCGCGACATCCGAGGCGGCGGCCAACGCCGCCGCGCGCCCGATCGCGTCGGGATCGAAGGGCGGGAGGTGGCCGAGGCGGACGGCCTTCAGCGGCGCATCCCCGCTGCCATATTCAACGTTGATCCCGTAAGGCCGTCCCGCGATCAGGTCGATCTCGGCGATGGCCTCCGTCGAGCCCATGCCGAAATAGCTGTCGCCGGGCGTCTGCCGGGTCCAGTTGTCGATCAATGCCCGACCGTCGATCGCGAGACGGCTGAGACCCGCGCTCATCAGGCTGAATTGGTGCCGCCCGCCCGTTTCGGGGACGAACGTGGTCGAGAGGCGGGCGGAGAATGCGCCAGGATCGACGCCGGGGACGATGCTGCCGAGCCAGATGTGCTCGGAGCTCGGCGATCGGTCCCGCCCCGCGGGTTCGCCGCCGAGGTCGGGCGACGTGAAGTAGGCGATCTCGAAGACGCCGCCCGCGATCGACGCGGGGTCGAGGCGCGGCAGGTAGCGATGGTTGGAGGCGCCGCGTTCGAGGCCGATCCGCACGCGCGTTCCTGCCCGGGCGGCGATGCCCGCCTCCGGAGTGACGACGTAGTAGCTGTTGACCTGGGCGCTGCCGCCGCCGGGGATCGTCGGGTTCCGGGCGTTCGGGCCGATGATCGCGATCGAGGCGAGCATCGAGGGGTCGAGCGGCAGCGCGCCTCCCTCGTTCTTGAGCAGGACGATGCCCTCGGCGGCCGCCCGACGGGCGACGGCGCGGTCCTCCGCGCGGTCGACGGCCTGCTCGGCGGGGATCCCCGGTCGGGCGAAGGCGCCGGCGCGCTCGATCAGACGGAGGATCCGCGCGGCCGCGTCGTCGATCGCCGCCATCCCGACCTCGCCGCGCCCGACCGCGTCGGCCAGGCGCGCGCCGCGCCAGACCGGCGGGCCGGGCATCTCGAGATCCAGCCCGGCCTCGGCGGCCTCGGCCACGCTCTGGGTTCCGAACCAGTCGGACATGACGACGCCGTCGAAACCCCATTCGTCCTTGAGCAGGCCGGTCAGCAGTTCCCGGCTGTCGCCGACGTAGGTTCCGTTGACGCGGTTGTAGCCCGCCATCACCGCCCAGCCGCCGCCCTCGCGCACGGCGGCCTCGAAGGGCGGCAGGTAAATTTCGCGCAGCGTGCGCTCGTCGATGTCGGAGCTGATCGTGTTGCGCTGGAACTCGGAGTCGTTGCCGACGAAGTGCTTGACGGTCGCGCCGACGCCCTCGCGCTGGAGCTCGAGGATGTAGGCGACGGCGATCCGGGCGCTGAGGAAGGGGTCCTCGGAGAAGCAATCGAAGTTCCGGCCGTTGAGCGGCGAGCGATGGATGTTGACGGTCGGGCCGAGCAGCAGGCTGGCCCCCTTGCTCTTCGCCTCCCGCCCCAGCGCGGCCCCGACCCGCTCGATCAGGGCGGGGTTCCAGGTCGCGGCCAGGGCGATCGCGGCCGGGAAGCAGGCGGAGGTCGGTCCGCCGCCGACGAAGCCCCCCGCCCCGCGCGCGCCATTGGGCCCGTCCGAGACCTTGATCGCGGGCACGCCAAGCCGCGCGACGGGCGTCGTCTCCCACACCGAGGAGCCGGCGAGCAGCGACACCTTCTCCGCGGTCGTCATCTCCGCGAGCAGACCGCTCAGCCGTCCAGGCGCCCCGTGATCTAGGTTCTTCGCCGGATCGCCCATCGTCGCTCCTTCCTGATCGCTCCTTTATGGCCTATGCACATGCACGCAGATCGCGGGCCATCGCGCGGGAGCGGCGAAAATGTCGGAAATGGGGGAGGTTCACGAGCGTGTCGTCAGCGTCATGACTGTTGCATGAACTCGATCCGCGACGATCGGCGACAGTCGGTTTCAACCGACTTATCATGGCTGAGCGCCGGGTGCCCTCTGGGCGTTTCAACCCCGCGTGGCAGGGCACGAACGTCCGCATGAGCAGCATGAAGGCCCTTTGAAGACACTCCCGAGGAGAACCCGATGCCGTACATGCAGGTCAACGACATCTCGATGTACTACGAGGAGACGGGGGATCCGAAGGCCGTGCCGTTCGTGCTGATGCACGGGGCGGCCGGGTCGATCGACGCGCCGGAGTCGGGATGGGCTGGTCTGGCGCCGCTCTTCGCGACGCGGTACCGCGCGATCCAGGTCGAGCACCGCGGGCACGGGCGGACGGACAATCCGGCCGGGGCATTGACCTACGCGATGATCGCGGACGACGTCTCCGCCTTCATCGAGCGGCTCGGCCTCGGCCCGGCGCACATCGGCGGGGTGAGCGACGGCGGGATCGCGGCACTGCACATCGGGATGACCCGGCCGGATCTGGCGCGGGCGCTGGTGACGGTCGGGCCGAACTACGTCAACGACGATCTGGTGCGGGAGGCGAACCGTTTCGCGGAGATCTCGCAGTACGACGCCGACCCCGCGCTGGCCGAGGACATGGCCCGCCGCCATGACCGGAACAAGGTGCCCGGCCATTGGCGCGACCTGCTGCGGCAGCTGCGGGAGAACCTGGCGGTGAACCCGGCCTACACCGTCGAGGAGCTGGCGCGGATCCCGAACCCGACCCTGCTGATGGCGGGCGAGGACGACCTTTGGGGCAACATCGACCAGATGGTGACGATGCGCCGCGGCATCCCGCATGCCGAGTTGCTCATCGTCAACCGCGGCCAGCACACGATCCAATATAGCCACCCGTGGATCGTCGGCCCGACGGTGATGGAGTTCCTGGCGCGGCATGAGCGTTAAAGGGAGCGCTTAATGGGACAGGCTCGCGTCGTGACGAACGAGATGCTGGGTTCACTGATCGGCACCACTTTCGGCTTGGTCTTCGTCGAGGTCAACGCCGGTAAGCTGCCGACGGGCATCGGGACCGCGTTGCGGGTGCTTGGAGTCGTCGCGTTCCTCGTCTACCTCGGTCTCCTTGCCCGCGCCCGCGCCCGTCCTGAATCCCAGGACGGTCATTCCGTAGAAGCCGGGCAGGCAAAGATCGATTTCGGACGGGGATATCGGCTCGTGGTCGCCGCCGAAGTGGTCGTTGGGGCGGTGGGTCTTGCCGTGATCAACGGCCGACTGGATGCGCCGCAGGCGGGCGTGGCCTGGGTCGCGCTGGTGGTCGGCCTGCATTTCCTCGGGCTCGCGGCCGTTTGGCGGCAGCCGTTCCTCTTCTGGCTCGGCACCGCGATCGCGGTCTGCGGCGCGGTCGGCCTGATCCTCGCCGCCGCCGACGCCTCCGCGGCGGCCATCGCCGCGATCTCGGGCGTCGTCCCGGGCGGTCTGCTCCTCGGGGCCACGCCTAGCCAAGGCTTCCTTTACACCGGTGGGTCGCATCGGTGGCCGATCGCGGCACTGCCGGCTCGCCGGCGTCATCCCGTGGCGTGCCCCTTCTCCAGCATGAAGAGGGGCGCTTGCGCGTCG
>JBPCRG010000411.1:0-3667 GCA_050997095.1 Thermomicrobiales bacterium
TGTCGTGGTTAGAGAAAGACAGAAGACAGATGACCCCGCCGCCGACGTCGGCGGCCCCGGAAAGCGACATCATGACCGACAGCATTTACCGCGAGATCATCCTCGACCACAACAAGAATCCGCGGAACAAGGGTTTCCTCGATCCCGCGGACTACAGCTTCGAAGACACGAATCCGCTCTGCGGCGACGAGCTGCGCATGGATCTGCGGGTCTCGGGGGACCGGCTCACCGACGTCAAGTTCAGCGGCCGCGGCTGCGCGGTGAGCCAGGCCTCCGCGTCGATCCTGACCGAGATGATCGAGGGCATGACGCTCGACCAGATCAAGGCGCTGACGAAGGACGACCTGCTGGAGGAGATCGGCATCCCGGTCAGCCCCGCGCGGCTCAAATGCGCGCTCCTCTCGCTCAAAGTGCTGAAGGCCAGCGTCTACGGCGTCCCCCAGGACGATGAATGAGCCGCCCCGCGGCGACCACCCATGGCAAGGATCGAACCTCGATGACCGAGACCTACTACGCGGTCGGCAAGACGGCCGACCTCGGCCCCGGTGAGTTGCGCTATGTCGAGGTCGGCCCGAAGGAGGAGCCCGTCTGCCTGATCAACATGGGCGGCGAGTACTTCGCGCTCGACGATTGCTGCACCCACCAGGACGCCTCGCTCTCCGACGGCGAGATCCAGGGCGACGAGATCGAATGCCCCCTCCACGGCGGATCCTTCGAGATCCGGACCGGCCAGCCCACATCGTTCCCGGTCGTCGTCGCGGCGAAGACCTACAAGGTGCGGGTCGAGGGGGATGAGATCCAAATTGCGATCGCCGGGAAGTAGGACGAATACAGGGTCGTTCTCGTTGATTGGTACGTCAGGCGCCCCAGGGTCCCCAGGTTGAAACCTGGGGCTCAACCTACAAAACCTCTTCGAGGTTTGAGCGTGTCATGGACTTGTGACGGGTCGTAGACTCATTAAATGAATACTTCCCGCAACCCTACCCGAGCGACGTCTCCGACGACGAGTGGGCGTTCGTGGCTCCCCACCTCACCCCGATGCGCCCCGACGCGCCCCAGCGGGTTCACGACCCGCGCGAGGTGTACGACGCCCTGCGCCGGATCGTGCGCACCGGCGCCCCTCGGCGCCATCTCCCGACCAACGTCCCGCCGTGGGCGACCGTCCACCGGCAGACGTGGCGCCGGACCGTGGCCGGTTGCTTCGAGGACATGGCGCACGACCTGCGGGCGCTCCCGCGCAAGGCGGCGGGACGGAACCCCGACCCGACCGCAGTGATCCTGGACGACCGCACGCTGCGCGGGACGCCGGAGAACGGGCACCGCGCAGCGTGCGGAGGCTAAAAACACACCAAGGGTTCGAAGATCGACGCCGCCGTTGACACGCTCGGGCACCTGCCGACGCTGCGCGTGACGCCCGCGGACGCCCAGGAGCGCGCCCAGGTCGGGGCGCCGGCCGACGCCGTGCAGGAGGCCACCGGCGAAGCGGTCGAACTCGCCTGGGCCGACCAGGGGTACACCGGCGGCAACCCCGCCGACGAGGCCGCGGCGCGCGGCATCGAGCTGGCGGCGGTGCGGCTGCCGGAGGCGAAGACGGGGTTCGTGCCGCCGCCGCGGCTCCGGGTTGCGGAGCGCTCCTTCGCGTGGGCGGCCCGCTTCCGGAGGCTCGCCAAGGACGATGAACGGCTGCCGGAAACGGTCACCCGGCTGCATTTCGTGGCCTTTGCTTGCCTCATGCCCCACAATCTGCTGCTCCACCCGACCCCAAGTCCATGACACGCTCTAGTACTACAGCGACCGTTCGATTCAGAGCCTGATCAGACCGCTCGCATCGCTCCTCAGTTCGCAGAGTTTTCCGAAGGTTTGAGGTGAAGGAAACCGCTCGGCCATCCCGTTTGGCACGCTCCTCGAACAAGTGTCGCTGTAGTGGCCGTTTGTAAAACGGGTCTGAGCCAACCCGTGACCGCGGCCGGTCGTCTAGGGCTGGTCGTCGCGCCCTGCCGCTCCCAGCTGTCCGCCACGTGGTCCTGACAGCTTGATCGACAACAGCAAAAGCGTTTGCCGGTCCTAATTATTGACCATCGGCGGCGTTTCTCTTGACAACTGAGTCACACGCGCGATAATCGCAGGGTCTCAGACAGCATATCCGCCTGGCGTCTCCTCGGGGGAGCGCTGCTCGCCACGCGGACGGATCCGGCGCATCCGGCCTGAGCCGTCGGCACGTGGGCCGGGCGGCGTTTCGGCCTGTCCGGCGATCGGTGAAGAGGAGCGACGTTATGGATGGGAATCGGTTCGACGATCTGGCGCGCGGCTTCGCGGGGCTGCGTTCCCGCCGCGGCGTGCTCAAGGCGCTGGCCGGCGCGGTCCTCGGCGCGGCGGGCGGCCTCGCCGGCTTCGGCGGGGCGGGGGGCGAACCCGCCGCCGAAGAAATGCAAGTACCAGGGCTCCAACTGCGGCGGCAACGCCGACTGCTGCACGCTCACCTGCTGCAACCGCACCTGCTGCGGCAACGGGCAGAACTGCTGCAACGGCCAGTGCGTCAACGCCTGCCCCGCGGGCCAGGCGCTGAATGCGGCCTGCGCCTGCGTGTCGGCCTGCGCGCCCACCACCTGCGCTGCCCAGGGCAAGACCTGCGGCTCCCTGCTGGACGGCTGCGGTGGCGCGCTCACGTGCGGCTCGTGCCTCGCCCCCCAGACCTGCGGCGGCGGCGGGGTGCCGGGCGTCTGCGGCTGCGTGCCCACGACGTGCGCGGCCCACAACGCCGTCTGCGGCTCGATCCCCGACGGCTGCGGCGGCGCGCTCCAGTGCGGAA
Organism: Thermomicrobiales bacterium; assembly: GCA_050997095.1. Lineage (GTDB taxonomy): Bacteria > Chloroflexota > Chloroflexia > Thermomicrobiales > UBA6265 > JBPCRG01. Next base: position 2,810 of record JBPCRG010000411.1, read on the forward strand.
CCTGTCCGGCGGGACAGACCTGCGGCGGCGGGCGGTGCGTGGCGGCGAACGGCGGGGCGTGCGCCATGGCGAGCGACTGCGCCAGCGGCCTCTGCGTCGGCGGCGTCTGCTGCGCCACGGCCTGCAGCGGCACCTGTGTCAGCTGCGCGACCGGGACGTGCCTGCCCAAGCCGGCGGAGACGAGCTGCGGCGCGGGCATGGTCTGCGATGCGGCTGGAAACTGCGTCGGCTGCGTGGTCGCCGCCGACTGTCCTAAGCCGGCGGGTTCGTGCCAAACCGCAACCTGCACGGCGGGCGTGTGCGGCGCGGCCAACGCCGCCTCCGGGACCGCCTGCGACGACGGCAACCCCTGCACGATCAACGACGCGTGCGACGGGGGCGGAACCTGCGCCGGCGTCCCGCTCGTCTGTCCGACGGGCGCGAGCTGCGTCAGCGGCCAGTGCGCCTGCGCGGCGGGCCAGACGCTGTGCAACGGCGCCTGCCTCGACACAACCAGCAACCTCAACAACTGCGGTGCGTGCGGCCGCGTCTGCAGCGGAGCGAACGCGGTGCAAGAGGCGTGCGTCGGCGGAGCCTGCGTCGTCGTGGCGTGCCTCCCGGGATTCGCCGACTGCAACAACAACCCGGCTGATGGCTGCGAGACGAATCTCGGCAGCGACCGGAACAACTGCGGGGCCTGCAATCATGCCTGCGGGTTCTTCTCGTCCTGCATAGGCGGCTTCTGCCGCTGAATCCATGCAAGAAAGCATGATCCCGTGATCGGCTGAACGAACCGGGTGCCGGAGCTCCGGCACCCGGTTCGTTTTCCTGACGCCGGCACGCCCATAGCCGGCGAAATGACCTTTTCCCGTCCCGTCG
>JBPCRG010000425.1:0-4148 GCA_050997095.1 Thermomicrobiales bacterium
AGGGGATGCTGCGCGAGCGGCTCGACTGGCAGGAGGTCAGCGAGATCGAAGTGCTCCGGCAGTTCACCCGCCTTTCGCAGAAAAACCACACCATCAACATCGGCATGTATCCGCTGGGGTCGTGCACGATGAAATACAACCCGAAGATCAACGAGGCGGTCGCCCGGTATTCCGGGTTCGCGAACATCCACCCGTACCAGGATCCCGCGACCGTCCAAGGCGCGCTGGAACTCATGTATGACCTTCAGGACATGCTGGCGGAGATCTCGGGCTTTCCCAACGTCGCGCTCCAACCCGCGGCGGGCGCCCACGGCGAGCTGACCGGGGTGCTCGTCGCCCGGGCCTACCATCTCGACCGCGGCGACACGCGGCGGACGAAGGTGCTCGTGCCCGACTCCGCCCACGGCACCAATCCGGCGACCGCGGCGATGGTCGGATTCGACGTCATCACCATCCCCTCCGACGCCCGCGGCAATGTCGATGTCGAGGCGGTGCGAAACGCGGTCGGCCCCGACACCGCGGCGGTGATGATCACCAACCCGAACACGCTCGGCCTCTGGGACGAGCACATCCGCGAAATCGTCGGCATCGTCCACGCCGCGGGCGGGATCGTCTACAACGACGGGGCCAATTTCAACGCGATCCTGGGCATCGCCCGCCCCGGCGACATCGGGATCGACGTGATGCATTTCAACCTGCACAAAACCTTTTCCACCCCTCACGGCGGCGGCGGGCCCGGTTCGGGTCCGGTCGGAGTGCGGGCGGGTCTCGAGCACTATCTTCCCGGACCGCGTGTAAAGAAGACCGAGGTGGCTGGCGCGGCCCTCTACGACTGGTTCACTCCGGAAAAGACGATCGGCCGCCTGCACGCCTTCCACGGCAACTTCGGGATGCACGTCCGCGCCTACACCTACATCCGGATGCACGGGGCAGCGGGTTTGCGCCAGGTGAGCGAGGACGCGGTCCTAAACGCCAACTACCTTCTCGCCAACCTGCGGGACCGCTACGATCTTGCCTATGACCGGACCTGCATGCACGAGTTCGTGGTCTCGGGGAACCGCCAGAAAAAGCATGGCGTGCGCACCCTCGACATCGCCAAGCGACTGCTCGATTTCGGGGTGCATCCCCCGACCACCTACTTCCCGCTGATCGTCCCCGAAGCATTGATGATGGAGCCGACGGAGACCGAATCGAAGGAGTCGCTCGACTATTTCATCGCCGCGATGATCCAGATCGCGGACGAGGTCGAAAGCGATCCAGACTTCGTGCGACGCGCGCCGCACACGACCGAATACAAACGCCTCGACGACGTGGCGGCCAACCGGGCGCTCAACCTGCGGTGGCGTCCCGCGGTCCGCGAGGTGGTCGCGGCGGCTGCCGACTGACGGCGAGGAATCCATGCGGATGAAAACGAAGAGCCGACGCTGAAAGGCGTCGGCTCTTCGCCATTCGGCGCCGGTGGGGCTGGAATCAGCGGACGACATAGTTGATCAGCCGTCCCGGCACGAAGATCGTCTTGAGCCGCTGCTTGTCCGCGAGCTGCTGCGCCACGCGGTCGATCGCTTCGGCTGCGGCGTTCGCGGCGCCCTCGTCCGCGCCGTTGGCGATCCTGACCGAGCCCCGCACCTTCCCGTTGACCTGCACCACCAGCTCGTAGTCGTTCTCCCGCAGCACGTCGGCGTCGAACTGCGGCCAAGGCTGCACATGGACCGAGTAAGGCTTCCCCAGCCGCTCCCAGAGCTCCTCGGCGACGAAGGGGGTGCTCGGGGCCATCATCAGGACGAGAGATTCGACCGCCTCGATCCACTCCGGGGCGCCGACGACCGCCGTCTCCTTCAGCCGCACGAGCTCGTTCGTCATCTCGATCAACGCCGCGACCATCGTGTTGAACTGGAAATCCTCGAGGTCGCGGGTGACCCGCTCTATGGTGCGGTGAGTCAGCCGCCGCAGCGCCGCGCGCTCCTCCGAGGTCGACGATCCAGCGGGAGCCCCGATCGTCTCGATGACGACGCCGAACGACCGGCGGATGAACCGCTCCATGCCCACGATCCCGCGGTCGTTCCAGGTGCCGCCCTGATCCCATGGACCGAGAAACATCAGATGCAGGCGCAACGGGTCGGCGCCGTGGATCTTCACGAGCTCGTCCGGGGCGATCTGGGTGCCTCGGCTCTTGCTCATCTTGGTGCCTTCCTCGGCCAGGATCATGCCTTGATTGCGAAGGCGCGTGAACGGTTCGCCGTGCTCGATCAACCCGATGTCGCGGACGACTTTCGTGAAGAATCGGGCGTAGAGAAGGTGCAGGATGGCGTGCTCGATGCCCCCGCAATAGAGATCGACCGGGTTCCAGGCCTTGGCCCGCTCTCGATCGAATGGCGCGTCGTCGCTACCGGGACTGGTGTAGCGCAGCCAATACCAGGACGAGTCGACGAACGTGTCCATCGTGTCCGTCTCCCGCCGGGCGGGCTTCCCGCAGGTCGGACAGGTCGTGTGCAGAAACGCGGCATGGCTGACCAGCGGGCTCTGCCCCGTCGGCTTGAACTCGGCGTCCATCGGCAGCACGACCGGCAATTGGTCCTCGGGCAGCGGGACCATGCCGCAGTCGTCGCAGTAGACGACCGGGATCGGCGTGCCCCAGTAGCGTTGCCGCGAGATCAGCCAGTCCCGCAGCCTGTACGTCGTCTCCGCGTTGCCGCGTCCCTGCTCGGCCAGCCAGGCGATGACTTGCGGCACCTCCTCGGGCACCGAAGCGCCGTCGAATCGCCCGGAATTGACGAGTCGCCCCGGGCCTGCGTAGGCGTGCTCCATCGTCCGCCCGTCGAGTTCGTCGGCGCCGTCCGGCTGGATCACGACCGTGATCGGGAGATCGAACGCGCGGGCGAACGCGAAGTCGCGGTCGTCGTGGGCGGGCACCGCCATGATCGCGCCGGTGCCGTACCCCATCAGCACGTAGTCCGCGATCCAGACGGGGATCCGCTCGTCGTTCACCGGATTCGTTGCGTACGCCCCGGTGAAGACGCCCGTCTTCGGCCGGTCCTCATCGAGCGAAAGCCGGTCGATTTCGGTCGCGCCGCGGGCTTGGGCGGCGTACGCCTCGACCGCCCCGCGCCGATCGGGCGTCGTGATCTCGGCGACGAACGGATGCTCCGGCGCGAGCACCATGAAGGTGGCGCCCCAGACCGTGTCCGGCCGGGTCGTGAAGACCTCCAGCGTGCGGGTGCCGTCGAGCGCGAACGCGAGCCGCGCGCCCTCGGACCGGCCGATCCAGTTCCTCTGCATCGTCTTGACCCGCTCCGGCCAATCGACGGTGTCGAGACCGGAGAGAAGCTCCTCTTTATAATCGGTGATCCGGAAATACCACTGCTCGAGATCGCGCTTGGCCACCGCCGTGCCGCACCGCTCGCAGACGTTGCCTTCGAGCACCTGCTCGTTCGCGAGGACGGTCTGGCAATTGGGACACCACCAGACGGATCCGTTCGCGCGGTAGGCCAATCCCCTTTTCAGCATCTGCAGGAAGAACCATTGATTCCAGCGGTAGAAGTCGGGCGTGCAGGTCACGACCTCCCGCGACCAGTCGATCATCGCGCCCATCTGCCGGTATTGGGTCCGCATGTGGTCGATATTGTCGAAGGTCCAGGTGGCGGGGTGGATGTTGTTGCGGATCGCCGCGTTCTCCGCGGGCAGCCCGAAGGCGTCGAAGCCCATCGGGAAGAGCACGTTGAATCCGCGCATCCGCTTGAAGCGGGCGAAGACGTCGGGAACGGCGAACGCATACCAGTGGCCGACGTGCAGCGTGCCCGAGGGATAGGGGTACATCGTCAACGAGTACCAGTTCGGTTTCGAGGATTCGTCGGGGGTGCGGTAGAGTTCGTCGCTCTCCCAACGCGCCCGCCATTTCGGCTCGATCGTGATCGGATCGTATCGGTCGGCGTTATCGGACCGCCGATTGGGCGACTCTGCCATCTCGTCTCGCTCCAGTGTTGGTGAATCGTATGAAAAAAACTTCCGCCCCGCAGGGACGGAAGGCTTTCACGTTGATCGCGGACCCGTTCACGCCTCTATTCAGGCTTCAGCGATCGGGTCAGGCATTCTTGGGTGGAGCTGATGGGACTCGAACCCCTGACCTCGACACTGCCAGTGTAGCGCTCTCC
>JBPCRG010000460.1:0-4804 GCA_050997095.1 Thermomicrobiales bacterium
GGATCGCCCCAGCCCCGGCCCGGCGCCTCGATCATCCCGACCAAGAGCCCGGCCAGTCCCAGCGTCGCCAACGTCGCGCCCGCCACGTCGATCCGGCCCGCGCTTTGGGTGTCCCGGCTCTCCGGCACCTTCGTCAGCGCGATCGCGACCACCAGCGCGACGAGGGGGAGATTCAGGAAGAAGACCCAGCGCCACGAGGCGTTGTCGACCAGCCAGCCGCCCAGCACCGGGCCGACCGCCGAGGTGATCGCCGTCGCGCCCGACCACGTGCCGATCGCGCGGCCCCGGGACTCGGTCTCGAGGAAGGTCGCGCTGATGATCGCGAGGCTGCCCGGCACCAGCAGCGCCCCGCCGATCCCCTGCAGCGCCCGCCCCGCGATCAGCCAGCCGATCGAGGGAGACACTCCGCACCAGACCGACGCCGCCGCGAACACGACCACCCCGGCCACGTAGACGCGCCGCCGGCCGAGGCGGTCGCCGAGCGACCCGCCCACCAAGATCAGCGCGGCGAGGAAGAGCGCGTAGGCCTCGACGACCCACTGCGCCCCCGCCGCCGACGCGCCGAGACTCCGCTGGAGCGTCGGCAGCGCTACATTCACCGCCGTCCCGTCGATGAACGCCATGCTCGACCCGAGGAGCGTCGCCGCCAGCACCCACGTGCCGGCGGGAGGCGGGACGGCGGTCGCATTCGCGCCTCCAGGTTTCCCTGACCGTACGCCGATGGTGGAAATCCTCCCCCGACCCGGTCTTCGGCCCGCACACATAGGCGACCTCCCGCGTTCCAGCGGAACGCGTCCTCGACTTCGACTTCCCAGCAGTATGACGCCTGACGTCGGCCGTGCGGAGCCGGTGCGGTTGCAAACATGCGCGGCGCGGCGCGGACGTCCGTCAACGACCTCCGGCGAACTCCACACGTCACCCCGCCGGTTCCAAGGAGTCGGCTCCGGCGTCGGCGTGAGTCGTCCGTGGCCGATTGGGTGATTTCACGGATGGAACGGGTCGGCCGTGACGCCATCATGTCGACACCGGCAACCGAAGGCCGAGTGGATCGGAGCGAAGGGAGACGACGATGGACACGACGACGCGCACGACGAACGGGCGGAACTTGCTGGCGGCGCTGGCGGTCGCGCTGATGATGGCCTTGATCGGGGCCCGGTCGGTCTCCGCCGACGCGCGGGACATCAACCGCAACGCCGGCAAGCTCGCCAACTCCTGCGCCCAGGACGGCGGCAAGTCGGAAACCACGTCGAACGATACGACGGGGGCCACCAGCCTGACCTGCAAGGGCGGCAAGAACGGAGACTGGAAATGCACGGGTCTTGAGGAGAAGTTCCCGACCTGCTCGAAGGGGCTGGTCCACCCGACTTCCGACCCCGGCGCGGTCATTTCCGCCGGCGGCGCGCAGATCGTGGAGGCCGCCCCCACGGGCGGGGCGCTGATCCACGTCGCCGCCTCGAATGCCTCGGCTGGCACGAGCCTCGCGCCCCGCGATGAGGTGCCGTAGCGCGGTCCCGCCACGACAGGGTCGATCTGCACTTCCGGCATGTGGAAATGGAATGGTTTTGAAAGGGGCACATCATGCGCACGACACGCACCTCCTGGGCAGCGACGCCGATCCGTCTGGCCATCGCCGTGGCCCTCACCCTGCTCTTGGCCTGCTCCCTCACGGGAAGCGCCCGCGCTGAGGGGATCGACATAGCCAGGACCGAGTCGCGGCTCGAGATGATTTCGAGCTGCGCCGCCCTCGGCGGCGACTACACCGACCTGGGCGACGGCGCCTACGGCGTGTGCGTCCTTCCCAGCGGCTTCGTCGAGGTCTGCAATTTCGCGACGCTCGACTGCATCTACTTCCTGTCCACCCATCCTGGCAGCGGCGCCCACGCGAACACGAACTCCGGCGAAGTGGTCAACGGAGACCTCGGCGGGCCGGCAAACCCGACCCCGGTCACCGTGACCGTCACCGGCGGCTCCAGGAGCGCGGGCGGGACCACCGGCAGCAGGCGGCACACCGTCGGCGCGAACACCGCGGACAACCCGGGAGCCGCCGCCGTCGAGACGACCGGCGCGCAAGACGCCGACACGATCGCCGCAACGACCGCAACGCCCGACGCCGGCTCCGGCTCGAAGCCGCGCGACGAGCAGCCATGACGCGCCGATGGCGCAGCGTATCTGGATCGGATCGGGGCAGGGGGGTGATTGCCTCCAGGCCCCGATCTGCACGCAGCGCTCTTTGCCGGGGCATGTGGCACGCCTGCCGGTCTAGATTCAAGGACTCGTCCCGACAACCGCAGGGGCGGACGCCATTCGCCCTCTTCCTGGGAGAACACGTCGAAGTCCATTGCCCAGACCACGCCGCGCGTCACGCGACGCCACTCGCCCCTAGAGATCTGGAGGCGGCCATCCGACGCAGGGGCATCGCGATGCGCCCATCCTTCGAGGCGAACCCATCGAGCCGTTACGGAGTCCACGGAGCGATTCGAGCGCCCCCATTCGTCATCGCCGCTCACAGCGGCCCGCCACTCTCCCCGTCATTGCGAGCCCATCCCGCCGGCGGGGTCGAGAAATCCCTCAGAGCGGAAACCGTTGTCGACAGTCCCGCGAGGCAAAGCGACAACGCCAAAGGCACGCAAAGGGGCCGGGAATAGCGAGATGGTCAGCCCCATAGCTCCACAAGGAAGCGATCGGTCCGAAAAACGGGGCCTGCGCCTTTGGTTGAGCGTTCGGTGAGACCGCCGGAGCAGGCATCCTCAGTTCCCCGACGCCGATCGGTCGCAGGGTCCGCGCGAGGGGTGACAGGGCATGGGCATAACAACCGCAACCCGTCGGCTCGTCAACCCCGCAGTCGCCGGGCGGTGATCCGCCGCCCCTTCTTGCTCGTCTTCCCCGTCACATGGATCAGCCGACCCTCGCCCAGAGAGGCCAGGAACGGGCCGACCTGCTCCTTGCCGCCCTCCGCGTTCACCGCCCGCGTCTTTGGCGTCACCACGATCCTCGCCACCTCGCCGTCGCGCTCGCGGGCTGCCGACACGGTGTCGACGCCCACGGCGACGACCCGGTACCAACGCTTGCCGTGCCGGCCCGCCACCGTACCCCGGGACTGGCGGGCGGACTCGGCCACGGCGCCGCTTTGGAAGATCTCCCCGTCGTAGCCCGCGGAATCAGCGCGGTCAGCTCCTGGGCCCGCACCGTGAACTCGTACACGACCCCTGCCTCGCCGACCTTGACCTTCTTCTGTTTCACGCGCCCGCCGTCCGCCTGCAGCGGGATGACTTCGGTCGCGCGCACCGTGAGTTGGCCGACGCGGTCGTTCACCGCGTTGAACCGGCTGGGGCGCTTGCGCAGCACCAGCGTCGAGATCTGCTGGACCGCGGTGAGCGGGTTGCCCGGGGTCAGCACGCACACGTCGAGCCGCCCGTCATCCACCATCGCCGTCGGGGTGACGCTGGTCACGCTCGCGTAGCGGCGGGTGTTCCCGACGACGATCTGCAGCGCTTTGGTCTGGCGCGATATCCCGTCGAGGTCCAGGTCCGCGGTGAAGGGTCGCGCCGTCGGCAGCGCCCGCCCGACCGCCGGAAGGTAGGCGAGCATGCCGATCCGCCCCTTCCATTTCTTGCTCAACCGGGAAAGCACCGCGGCGTCGACCCCGAGCCCGGCCATCAGCAGGAAGTGCTGCCCATGTTCGCCGTTGATCGTCACCCGACCGACGTCCACGCGCCGGCGCTGCGCGCCGACGAGCTGCAGCGCGGCCTCGCCCAGATCCATCGACACGCCGATCTCGTGCGCCCACAGGTTCGCCGTGCCGCCCGGAAGAACCCCGACCGCCACGTCGCTGCCGACCACGCCGTCCACGATCTCCCCGACGGTTCCGTCGCCGCCGCAGGCGACCACGGCGTCGTACCCCTCGCCGACCGCCTCGCGCGCCAGCTCGGTCGCGTGCCCGCCGTGCAGCTTCTGGCGGACGTCCGCCTGCCACCCGTGCGCGGCGAGCACCGGCAGGATCGGCGCGAGGTCGATCCCGCCCTTGCCGGAGCGCGGGTTGGTGATCAGGCAGGCACGGACGGTGTGGGTCGTCGACATCGGGTTCACCTCGGCCAATCATTGGTCAGCGCGGAAAACGGACGCATGCCCGTCGGATTCGCCCGGCCTGTCGGTCTGCGGCCCCCACGGGGTACGGCAAGAGAGTCAATAATAGTTGGCCGCGTTCGTCCATGCGCGCCGAGCGGCTGGCTCATGCGCCGATAAGTTTCGAACGCCTCCCGTGAATTCTCACTTTCAGGGGCGGATCTTACAAACTTGCCAGGCAAGTTGGCGCGGCGCGGGGACGGAAGGATTGCAACGACTGGCCGTCACCTTCGTGCTCACGGATTGCGTGGCCGGAGCGCTCGCATCGGCCGACTGCGACAAGCTGGACGTTGCGACCTTCGCCGGCCGGGTTCCCTCCTGTCCCTGAGCGGTGGCGTTCGGCGCCATGCTTCGCGGATGCAAGGACGAGCTTCGTTCCGTGCTCGAGGACTGGATCGTGCCGCGTGTCCTCTGGGCGATTTCAACCCCGGGGATCTGGACGCCCCGGAATTTGGATGCCCCGCGGGATCCGGCCGCCTCGGCATCCCATACCGGCAGCCCCCGAATCCCCCTACATCGCCGTCGGCGCCTCGATCCCCAGCAAGGCCAGCCCGTTCGCAAGCGCGGTCCGGGTCGCGTCGGTCAGGGCGAGGCGGGCGCCGCGGGTCGGCTCCGCAGAGTCGAGCACCGGGCAGGTGTGGTAGAAGTCGTTGAAGCGCTTCGCCAGCTCGAAGACGTAGGA
>JBPCRG010000492.1:0-2753 GCA_050997095.1 Thermomicrobiales bacterium
CCCAGATAGACCCTGCTCGTTGCGACCGCGATCACGACGATGGCCGCGACGATGGCGGGAAGCCAACGGGAGCGGCCGCGAAGCTCCCGTGCCACAAGCGCCGCGATCAATCCGTACGTCACCGTCGCGGTCACCGTGTGGCCGCTGGGGAAGCTGTAGCCGCCCGCGCGCGCGAAGGCGGGGAAGAGCGACGGGCGGTCCCGGTGGTAGAAGTGCTTGAGCCCGAGATCCAGCAGCTGCGCGCCGATCCAGGCGACGGTGACGATCGCCGCCGCCCGCCGCCGGTTCCGGCGCGCCAGCCAGAAGACCGCGGCCAGGATCAGGGGCACCGTGACGTAGGCGGAGCCGAGGTCCGTCGCCAGCTTCATCGCCCGCGTCAGTCCCGGCGAGGCATGGTCGTGCAGCGCGAGCGAGACGCGCTCGTCGAACCGCACCCGCGGGGTCTCGGCGACGTGGTCGCCCAGGACCAGGAAGCCGCCGGTCAGGAAGGCGATCCAGGCCAGGCCGGACGCGAACGCGGCCGCGATCCAGGCCGGCCACACATCGCGACAACCGCGCGGTCCGGTCGCGTCGGCCCCGCCCGTCGTCTCCGAGTTCGTGCTCATGGCGTCGGCCGGATCGTCGACGCCTAGGACGGGACCGCGGCCGGGACGGTGGGCCCGGTGGGCCCGGCCGACGCGGCTGCGCTCGCCGCGTCGGCGGGCGCCGCGCTGCTCACCGACGCATCGGATTCCCAGGGGGCGGGCGCCAGACCGAGATCGGAGGGGTCCGGCGCGGCGGGCTGGTCCTCCCTCCAGATCCGCTCGATCACGGGGATCGCCGCGGCGATCGGCAGCGCGATCAGCGCGCCGATGATGCCCAGCAGCGACGCCCCGACCGCGACCGCCAGCAGCACGCCGAACGACGAGATCTGGAGGGTGCTGCGATAGATGCGCGGCACGATGAACTGGTTCTCCACCTGCTGATAGATCAGGTAGAGCGCCAGCACGATGCCCGCCGCGGTCGGCGAGACCGTCAGCGCCAGGAGCACCGCCGGAGCCGTCGCCAGCAGTGCGCCCACGATCGGGATCGCGTCGGCGACGAAGGCGAGCAGCGCGAGCAGGATCGCCTGCGGCACTCCCAGCGCCGTGCAGACCGCGAAGGCGAAGATCCCGAAGAGCAGCGATGTCAGGAACTGCCCGACGACATAGCCGCTGACCACGCGGCTGATGTCCGGCAGCGCCCGCCTGATCTTCGGACGCTGCGAGGCCGGCAGATACCGAAATGCCCAGAAGAGTGTCCGCTCCCCGTCGGCGATCAGGAGATACGCGGTCATCGTCACGAGCAGGATGACCTGCGTCAGCACGGTCCCGGCGGTGAGGCCGACCGCGCGCGCATGCGACAGGTAGAGCGCAGGATCCTTCGCGCGCCGGTTGACCAGATCCTGCAGCTTCGCGTAAGCGTCGGGCTGGTTCTTGAAGTACGGCTGTGCGTCCTGCACATAGGTCAGCAGTTGGGCCGCAAGTTGCCTGCCCTCGGTGATCATCGGCGGCACGGTCAGCGCCAGCGTGCCGCCGATGACGACGAGCATCGTCAAGATCAGCACGCTGCCCGCGGTCGACCGTCCCCAGCCCCGCCGCTCCAGCCGTGTCACCAGTGGGTCCAAGGCTGCGGTCAGCAGCAGCGCTATGAAGACCAGCAGCAGCACGGACGACAGCTTGAGCGCGAGCCAGATCAGCAGGATGCCCAGCGCGACGGTCGCGATCGTGCGCGGCGGCACCTCGAGCCGTGCCCGCACGATCGGCTCGCCGCCCGTCTCGGGCGAGAATTGCAGATAGGGACGCGCCGGGGATGACCCAGGGTCGCGGGGATTCGGCACAGCAGCCTCCGGTCGGATGTCGCGGAAAAGACGCTCGACGTTTGGGGATGGGTCCGAGCCGTCTCCCAGGTTTTGCAAGAGGCGTGCCACGCCGAAACGCTCATGTCCGGGTGTAGCGTCGCTGCCCTGCGCCATCGCGGAGGCGCCGCACACCTCCCTCGGTGGTCTGATCAATTTTGATTGTGTTCGACGCCGATGCGGCGCCCCACCCCCGTCAATCCTGGCGGAGCCCGCAGGCGGAGTCGCGGGGTCCAGGAATCCCTTTGAGCGGACCGAGAACCGCCGTCGGTCCGATCGCCGACACGTCACGATGCACAGACCGCTCAGGTTGTCGCTATCATTCGTTATCCGTCTGAGGGCGGCGTGGTCATGCATGGCTCGAAGGCGCGCGGGAATGACGCGAAAGGGAACGGTGCGATGGAGATGGGCGACATTCCGAACGACGCGGACGTCTTCGACGCGGACGGCGAGCGCCTGGGCAACGTGATCGCGGCGGCTTCCGACTACATCGTCGTCGAGCAGGGCTTCTTCTTCCCGATGGACTACTACATTCCCCGCGGCGTGATCGCCTCCGTCGAGGAGGCGGTGGTCCGCCTCACCGTCACCAAGGCCGACGCGCTGGCTCAGGGCTGGGGCGTCCAGCCGAACGCCGCCGAGGCCGCCGAGAGCACCGCCGCCGTCACCGACGCGGAACAGGGCGGCTCTACGCCGTCGACCGTCGGCGGTTGAGCACCGGCACTCCGACTTTCGTCAGGCTGAGGCGCAGAACGACGACGAGATTCTTCCTTCGTCAGAATGACATGCGGGGCGTCCCTCCTCCGTTGTCGTCCTGAGTACGCTGACCGTCATGATGTGACTGGTTCGAGGATCGGGTAGAGGTGTTTGAGTTGCGTGC
>JBPCRG010000520.1:0-5553 GCA_050997095.1 Thermomicrobiales bacterium
AACGCTTGGTGTGAATGGAAACGGCCCTTCTGCCCAGATTTGCCAAGCTGGGTCGCCAAATCAGCGGGCATCGAGGGAAAGAGTGGTTGCCAAACGCGAGCGAGCGGCGCGGTACAAGGCAAACTCGCGAAATGCGAGTCTTCTTGCCCAAGATTGCAGAGATTCTGATGCACACCAAGCGTTTCAATCCCAATCCCTACCAGATCCGACACCGCCACCCGCGGCGGAATCGACATGGCCGGATGGACATGATCCGGCATCGATCCCGATTGTGCGGACGACCGCGCTCTGCTCCCGGCACGCCGGCCGCCGCAGCCGCATTCACGATCTCCCGCCGCGCGTCATCCACCGTCGGCTCCCGCCCCTTCGTCGCCCAGACGAGGTGGCGATGCACCTCCCGATCAGCCGTTCCCGGCCCCCACTCCGCCGTAGGCCTCGTCGAGAATCTCCACGATGTGCTTGACGCCGATGCCGCTCTTGTTCCGGGCGAGCGACGACCGGAGCTGCATGTGGCAGCCCGGGTTGGCGGTGACGACCTCGGCCGCGGCCGTGTCGATCACGTTGCCGGCCTTGCGGTCCCCCAACTCGTCCGCCATCTCCTTGCGGATCACGTTGTAGATGCCGGCGCTGCCGCAGCAGAGCGCCGATTCGCGCATCTCCACGAGCTTGAGGCCGGGCACGGCGCTCAGCAGCTCGCGGGGCTGCGCGGTGATCCTCTGCGCGTGCGCCAGATGGCAGGGTTCCTGATACGTCACGGTCCGGTTCACCGCATGGGTCGGGGGCTGAAGCGGGTGACGGGCCAAGTATTCGGTCACATCCTGCACGCGGCCGCTGAAGCGACGGGCCCGCTCCGCGTAGAGAGGGTCGTCCTTGAGCAGATGGCCATATTCCTTCAGGGCCGCCCCGCAGCCGGCGGCGGTGACGACGATCGGCGCTTCGCCGGAGACCTCGAACGCGTCGATGTTGATCCTCGCCAGCGACCGCGCCTCGTCCATCATCCCGCTATGCACCTGAAGCGCGCCGCAGCATTGCTGCCGCACCGGGACCGTCACGTCTGAGCCGTTGTGGGCCATCACCCGGCCGGCCGCGCGGTTGGTCTCGGCGAAGACCGTGCCCATGATGCAACCGTTGAAGAGATTTGCCTCGCGGACCGGGCGCTCCGGCCGCCAGCGCTCCCGGCCAGGGATGAGGAAGGTGGCGGAGATCGGGGGCAGCATCGCCTCCATCTCGTCCTGCCCCAAGGCCTTGAGGATGCCGGTCTTGCGGGCGAGGGCCGCGAGTCCCGTGCGCTGGTAGAGACCCAGCGCGCCGACGACTCCCCGCATCCGCCCCACGTCGGCGAAGAGCCAGCCCAGGGTGACGGCGCGCACGCCACGCTGCCACAACGGACGGGGGCGGTGGGCCTCAAGCTGCGCCCGCGACGCTTCGACCAACGGTCCGTACTGGACGCCCGACGGACAGACCGCCTCGCACGCCCGGCAGTTCAGGCACTGATACATCTGCTCGTCGAAGACCGGGTCGAGCAGGTCGAGCCGCCCTTCCGCCACCGCGTTCATCATCCAAAGCCGACCCCGCGGGGACGACATCTCGAGGCCCGTGATCCGGTACGTCGGGCACGAGGAGAGGCACATGCCGCAATGCACGCAAGCGTGAAGAAGGTCCGCCTCGGGAATGTCGTCGCCGGAGAACCCGCCCAACCTTCTCAGGTCGGCGTCGATCGCGACCGCCATGTCTCATCCTCATCTCGAATCCCCGCGCCATCCGGAAGCCGGGTTGCCGAACCGTGGTCCAAGGAGCGTTTAGATTCCGTCGACGTAGCGGCCGGGATTGATCGTCCGCCCCGGATCGAATTCCGCCTTGAGCGCCCGCATCACGTCGATCGTCTCCGGCACCCGCCCCCAGACGTCGATCCCGCGTTTCCATGGGGTCGGTGCCGACACGACGGTGACGTGGTCGGCGACGGCGAGCAGATCGATCTGGAGCGCACGCAGTCTCGTTGCGGCGCTGCCGCGTGGATGCCCTTTGACGAGACCGAAGCGGACGTTTGTGATTCCGTTGAGGGGTTCTATGCTGAAGTGTCGATAGGATATGTCGTGTGCATGCAGTACCCGAAGAATTCGCTCCCCCGTCAAGGCGGCGGTCGATGGATTGCCGCCGCATCGAAGATGGGCGCTGTCCGCTTCGACCGCGCCGGTCCCGCTCACGTGCGCCTGCCACCAATCGGAGCTCTCGGCCGTCTCCAGGGTTCGCGCATCCGCCATCAGATCGCGGACTTCGCCGGCGAGGAGCTTGACGGTCGTCTCCCGACCGCCCAGACGGACGGCCACCCGCCACGAATCTCCGGCGTCCACGAGGTCGAGCGCGGCCGGACGGACCCTGCTTGCCCGGACCCGATCCGATGCCGCCATCCCCTCGGCGAAACTCGCGAACTCGGCGATCACCGTGGATTCGCTCCGAGGCAACGGCATCACCTTGAAGTTGAGCGCGACCATGACCCCGAGCGTGCCAAGCGCCCCATGATGCAGGCGCATCAAATCGAAACCGGTCACGTTCTTGACGACCAGCCCGCCGGCCTTCGCGACCGTGCCGTTCGGATACGCCACCGCCACCCCGATCAGGAGGTCGCGCAGCGTCCCGTTGCCGAGCCGCCGCGGACCGCTCAGCGCCGACGCGACCAGCCCGCCGATCGTCGCGCGCTCGGCGTCGACGGCATCGAGCGGCAGCGTCTTGCCCTGCTCCGCGAGGACGGCCTGGAGATCGGCGAACCGCATTCCGGATTCGACGGACAGCGTCAGGTCGGTCGGCTCGAAATGCAGTACCCGGTTCAGGCCGAGCGTCGACAACCCGATGTCGGCCCGTTCCGGGACATTGCCCAGAGACAGCTTCGTCCCCCCGCCGAACGGAATCACCGCCCGGCCATCCGCTCCCGCGGCCGCGAGGATGTCGGCGACGTCCCTCGGGGTGCCGGGTTGGACGAATTCGGCCGGGGTCATGCCGTCCACGCGCATCGGCGGAATCGACGTGAGGAGATCCGCCGGGGCGCCTTCAGAGCGCATGGATGCCGTGCTTCTGGGCGAGCGCCTGAGCTCGCAGCGCGCGAACCTCGCCGCACATGTATCCCTTCGGGAACATCTTCTCGGGGTTGAACATCCCGCGGGGATCGAAGCTGTTCTTGACCCCGGCCATCGCCGCCAGATCGTCGGCGCTGTAGACCAGCGTCATGTAGTCGCGCTTCTCGGTGCCGATGCCGTGCTCTCCGGAGAGCGCACCGCCGACCTCGACGCAATAGGTGAGGATCTCCTTGCTCGCCTCCAGCACCCGCTCGACGTCGCCCGCCTTATGCCGGTCGAACAGCATGAGCGGGTGCAAATTGCCGTCCCCCGCGTGGAAGACGTTGGCGATGCGCAGATCGAAGTCGCGCGAGATCTCCGCCACGCGCCGGAGCGTCGCCGGAAGTTTGGTCCGGGGAACGACCGTGTCGTGCAGGTAGTAATTCGGGGAGAGCCGTCCCATCGCCGCCAGCGCCATCTTCCGGCCCTTCCACAGCAGGTCCTTCTCCGCCTTCCGGCTCGCGATCCTCACCTCCGTCGCCTCGCTCTCGAGGCAGATCAGGCGAACCTCCTCGACGGTCGCGGCGACGTCCTCCGCGATGCCGTCGATCTCGATCAGCAGCACGGCCGCCGCGTCCATCGGATAGCCGGCGTGGTATTGAGGCTCGACGGCTTCGATCGTCAGGGCGTCCATCATCTCGAGCGCGGCAGGGATGATCCCGGCCCCGATCACTTTGGAGACCGCGAGCGAGGCGGCATCGACGTCGCCGAACGCCGCGAGCATGACGGCGGTGGCCTCCGGCATGGGCGTCAGCTTGACGAGGGCCTTGGTGACGATGCCCAGCATGCCCTCCGAGCCGACCATCGTGGACGTCATGTCGTACCCGGCCCCGCCCGTCGCGGCGCCCCCGACCCAGGCGATCCGGCCATCCTGAAGCACGACCTCAAGCCCCAAAACGTGGTTGGTGGTGACCCCATACTTCAGGCAGTGGGGCCCTCCCGAGTTCTCGGCCACATTTCCGCCGATGGTGCATGCGCGCTGACTCGATGGATCGGGCGCGAAGAAATAGCCGTCGCGCGCGGTCCATTCCGACAGCTCCAAATTGATCACGCCGGGCTCGACGAGCGCGGTCCCGGCCACCAGATCGACCGAGAGGATCCGGTCCATCCGCGTCAACGCGACGATGATCCCGCCCGATTGCGCGACCGCGCCTCCCGACAGTCCGGTTCCGGCCCCGCGGGCGACGACCGGCAGATTTATCTCCCGCGCCAGGCGAACGATCGCGGAGACCTGCTCGCTCGTCCTCGGCAGCACCACGGCGAGCGGCGGCGCCGTCTCCACCGCGCCGTCGACCGAACCGTCGTATTCGTAGACGAGCAGATCCGCGGGCTCGTGGAAGACCGAGCGCTCTCCCACGATGCGCCGCAACCGCTCGATCAACCCCCGCTGCGTCATCGCCCCAATCTCCTAAGCCTATCGTCGATCCCATGCCGCGACGAGCCGTCAAAAATGAAGTATCGCGGGACGGGTCGGGAGCCGCAACACGGCGCCGTCGTCCAGACCGCCCGTGCGATATCCCGTGCGATACTTTGAAGGGTGCGATTGCGCACCTGACCGTGTGATGACAGGAGCGGCGCAGGATGTCCGAGACAGATTCGGCGCCCGCGCGGTCCCACTGGATCATCGTGGGCTCACCCGACAACCTCGAGCGCACGCGGGCGCTGGATTTTGCGATGCAGGGAATCAAATCGCGCCACCGCAAGAAAGCGGAGCGCATGCGACCGGACGACAAGATCGTCTACTACGTGACAGGATCGAAGGTCTTCGCGGCCGTCTCGACGATCACGTCGACCTACTTCGAGAGTCACGAGCCGATCTGGCAGAGCGGGGATCCGAAAAAGGCGTCGGAGGACTACCCGTTCCGGGTGCGGACGAGCCCCGAGATCGTGCTCGCGTCAGGCGACGGCGTCCCCGCCGAGCCGCTGGCCCGGAGAATGGAATACGCGGGCAGATGGCCCGCGGCAAACTGGACCCTCGCCTTCCAAGGCAACGTCCACGAGATCAACGAGTCCGACTACCGGCTGATCGCTTCGGCGCTGGCCCGGCGCCGCGATGGCGGGTCGCCGTGAACGGCGACGGCGACGATGCCCCCGCGGAAGGCGGGCACCGCGTGCAGCTTTGCCTCGGTCCGAACTGCTCCCCGCGAGGGTCGGGGGACCTGCTGCCGATTCTGCAGGCGGCCGTCGAGCGCGCGGGTCTGACCGCGAGCGTCGAGGTGTTGGCGACGACGTGCCGGAGCCGCTGCGAGCACGGTCCCTCCATGAACGTCTATCCGGGCCCGGTCTTCTACAACGCAGTGACCGAGGAAGCGATCGAGGAGATCGTTCAGACGCATCTGGTCCATGGACGGGTCGCGGATCGGTGGCTCTTTCGCGGCTCGGTTGAGGAACGGGAATCGACCACCGCCGTCTCGATCGCCTCGGCGCTTGACCGCTATTTTGG
>JBPCRG010000523.1:0-7418 GCA_050997095.1 Thermomicrobiales bacterium
CCTCGGTCTGGTCGAACTTGATGTCGTCCATGTCGATCTCGATCGCCGTCGCCGGTCCAGTTGCGGGGGTGCCCTGAGCGGGCGGGGACCCGACCACAGGCGGCGAGCTCAGGGCCGCGGGCGGCGGCGTCGGATATTGCCCGCCCGACGCGGCGATGGACTGGTTGTAGACCTCGTTCCAGTCGCCATGCTGGATCATCGTGACGAGTTCGTTGATCTGCTCCGAATTGAGCGGACCGCCACGAGAATCGGCGAACGGCGGCATCCGGTATTTCTGATTTTTCGCGTCCCACAAGCCGTTCGTGATGCGGTTGTGGATCCATTCGGTCCGACCGGTGAATCCGGCAGCGAAGGTGACCCCATTCTCGTTCCCGCCGGCATACGGGGTGCCCTTGTCGTTGGAGCCGGTGTGGTTCAGCGTCGCATTGACGCCCCCGATCACCCCGCCGACGCGCCCGGTCGGATTCCCGTTCGCGTCTTTGGCGTCAGGACCGGTTACGCCCAGGCCGGCGGGGCCGTGGCAGCGGAGGCATTGAAGGATGTAGGTGTTGGTGGCGCGCTCGATCGACGCCGTCTGCTGCTCGCTCTCGCCCTTGGCGATCCGGTTGTTCTCGTCCGCGAGGTACAGCACGAGCATGGTGGAGAGCGCCACCAACCCGACGATGACGACCGTCGCGAGTCTTTGAACTGCTCCCACGCTCTCTCTTCTCCCACACGTGCACCACGGGACTTGTCCGGCTTGCCGACTCCAATCGGAGCCGCCGCCCGATCTACGCTGGCAGTGGAACCGCCTGTTTCGGATCGTACGCCGACCGAGTCGTGATCTTTCCAGTGTTCACGATCACCTGCCCGGTTCCGTCGATCTCGACCTTCATGTAGTCGAGCGGGCGGGGCGCCGGGCCGGCGACGCGGACGCCGTCGTAGGTGTAAATGCTGCCGTGGCACGGGCAGTGGAACTGCTTCTCGGCTTCCACCCATGGCACAGTGCAACCGAGATGCACGCATTTCCAGTAGAGCGCCATGATCCCGTCCTTCGTGTGGACGAGGTAGAACTTGCCCGCGGTGTTCACATACGGCGTGCCGTCCAACGGGGGCACATTCGAGGCGGCCAACGCGATCGCGCTGCCGAACGCTCCGGTTTTGTTCGGCCACAGCAGCCGGACGAAACCCGCCCCCAACTGGGCGAGGATGACCAGCACCGAACCCAGCGCGGCGTTCCGGACGAAGCCGCGCCGGGCGATCTTCTTCTTCTCGACAGTCGGGGCGCCGTGGAGTCTCGCGAGAAGACCGCTCAACCACGCGAGCGAACTCCCGACCACGACCCCGAAGAGCGTTCGCGTCAACGGCCACATGAGTCAATCACCCCACCCGACCGGCCAACGTCCGTTGATCCACGGTCCGCATGCATCGCTAATGGCTCCGAGGCAGGTCCCACGGAGCCGTAAGGCTTTGCCCGTGACCCCGAAACGACGTGCCGAAGATCGTCAGCACCCAGTATGCGACGAAAAACCCCGTGAAGAGGGCGATGATCAATTCCCGGCGCGTCGGCCGGAAGATCGACTGCACCATCGTGACCAAGACCCCGATCATGCCGACGATCACGATGGACGGGAAAATCGTGTTCGTGAACATGATCGACCCGAAGAAACTGCCACCGCTCTCCTGGCGCCAGCTCTTGATCCCCCAGCCGGTCCGCGGATCGGAGCCAAGGTACTCGTCGGCGACGATCATCACGGAGATGGCGACCGTCGTGAAGACGGTGGTGAAGCCGATGATCTTGCGCCCCTTGGCGGAGGTGCCGAGGATGCCCACGCCGAGGGGGTTCCGGTCGAAGTAGGGGATCGCCGCGATCGCGCCTAGGGCAAGACTCGGCACGATCACGCCGGACAGGCCGGCGTCCATATGAAGAAGGAGCTCCTGGAGATTGAGGAAGTACCACGGCGCCTTCGACGGATTCGGCGTCTGGTTCACATTCGCGTGCTCGGTCAGCGGGGCGCTGATGAAGACCGAGAGGAGCGTCAGGATCATCAGGAAGACGGTGGCGCAGACCGCCTCGACCACGACCAGCGAGGGCCAGACCATGACCTCGTCCTGAGCGAGGTCCGTCGGACGGGCAAGCGCCCGCCCGCGCACCAACTCCAGCAGCTTTTGGCGTTTCGCCTCGTCGATCTGGCCGGCGACCTGACCCGGTTGCGGATTTGCCGTGAGTTCCGCCATCACCATTCCCTCGCTGTGTTCCTAGAACCGAGCCGTGGGTATCGTCGCAATCGGCGCTGTCGGATCAGTTCGGCCAGCGGCTAGAGCGGACCCGAGATTCCGCCGTCTTTCCGAATCCGCCAGAAGTGGACCGCCATCAGGAAGGCGGCGACGAGCGGAAGGAAGATCACGTGCAAGGTATAGAAGCGGACGAGCGTGCTTTGACCGATCTGGTAGTCCCCGACGAGCAGGAAGTTCACCTTCGGTCCAAGGATCGGAGCCGCGCCGCCGATGTTGGTGCCGACGGTGACGGCCCAGATCGAGAGTTGATCCCATGGGAGGAGGTATCCGGAGAATGAGAGCAGGAACGTGACGACAAGCAGGAGAACTCCGATCACCCAGTTGAACTCGCGCGGCGGTTTATACGAGCCGGTGAAGAAGACGCGCCCCATATGCAGGAAAACCGCGACGACCATGCCCTGAGCCGACCAGCGGTGCATGTTCCGAAGGAGGGATCCGAAGGTCACCCCCGCCCCGATGTCCTTCATGTTTTGATAGGCGAGATCGGTGGAGGGAACGTAATAGAACATTAGCAGGACGCCGGTCATGGTGAGGACGAGGAACATGAAAAACGAGAGTCCGCCGAGGCAGAAGGTGTAGGTGACCTGTGTCGCGTACCGCTTGATCTTCACCGGATGGATGTGCAAAAAGACGTTGCTGGCGATGATCAGCGCTTGGTTGCGCTGAGTGTCGGGGTAGCCGTGGCGGACCACGGAACGCCAAACTGCCGACCCGGTGATGCGGTCGGCGAGCGTCTGCTTCCGCCTCATGCGCGTTTCCTCCTTGGACCGACGTGGTCCATGCACCTTGCGGAAAGGACGTTGACGTGAGCTGAACCGCCCCGAAAATCCTACGACGGTGAGTTCATCGGGACTGCACCCCCACGACATCCGTCGGCCGACCGAATCTCCGTCATTGTGGAGCGGTTGGCACGGTCGGTCAAGCCTTTCGAACCGAATCGTCGCGACTTTTGGCACGCCTGCACGGAAGGGGTTGTGAAGCCGTTCCCCCTCGCATCATGGAGCAGCCCGCGGGTCGGGACGCGAAAAGGGGCCGGAAAGGACCGGCCCCGATTGTCGTCCCGTCTGCCGGGTCTCGGTGGGCGCAACAGGACTCGAACCTGTGACCTCGCGGATGTGAACCGCGCGCTCTAACCAACTGAGCTATGCACCCGAGCGCTCCGCTCTCCGGCCCATCCCGGTGAGGCAGGACTGTAGCACACGTGCGCCGAAACTACTTCGTCCGGGCGACGCATTCCACCTCAACCAAGACGCCCATGGGCAGCCGCGCGACCTGAACGGTGCTGCGGGCCGGCGGGCTGGCGGGGAACCAAATGGAGTAGACCGCGTTGAAGGCGGGGAAGTCCTCCAGATTCTGAAGGAAGCACGTCGTCTTCACGACCCGATCCATGGAGGAGCCGGCGGCCGCGAGGATCGCCGAGAGGTTCTGCATCACGCGTTCGGTCTGGACGGAGATGTCGCCCTCGACCAGTTTCATCGTCGAAGGATCGAGCGGAATCTGTCCGGCGGTGAAGACCCAGCCATCCGCCTTGACCGCCTGAGAGTACGGGCCGATCGCGGCGGGCGCGTCCGGGGTTGCCACGATCGTCGAAGACGGGCCAGCTATTTCGCTCATGCAACGTCCTTGCGCTAGACTGACTAATGAAGCCCGCTTCACCGGACACGATGAATTCGGTGACTCGACGGCTTTGCAAGCGCGATTTTCTGGAACGACTTGCGAGTTTACCACCGGCCGTGCTTTTCGGAGTTCCGCAGCCTTCCGAACTTGGGCACATGCCGGTCCGGTCGACGTTGACGTCGCAAACCGCTGACTGCCTCCTCAGGGGGATGCGCGCCGTTTTACCGGTGATTAGCGTCTAGGACATGACCATGAATTTTTTTTCGATCGCAATCCATTCCTCAACCACGAGGGCGTCGCGCCGTGGCGCAACTCCTTCCGCCAAGATGACGGCGGTCGCACGAGTGGCGATGCGCTCATTCTCAGTCGCGTTGCTCTTCGGATTGGCGGCTCTATCCGGACTAGGGCTCTATGCCTTGACCCATCAGAATCGAACCTACGAAGGCGTCTCCATCGCCGGCGTCGACCTCGGCGGGATGACCGAGTCGGTGGCCCGCGGAGCCGTCGACGCCGCCTATCGGACGTATCTTGGCCAACCGCTTCCCGTCGAGTTTGAAGGAAAGACATTCTCCTTCGTGCCCCGGGACGCGGGGATCCAGCTGGACAGCGAGAAGACCGTCGGCGCGGCGATGAGCCTTGGCCGACAGGGTTCCTGGTGGGCCCGCACCCGATTATGGGCCGGAGCGATCATCCATGGTTCGGACGCCCCGGCGGTGCTGACGGTCGATCAACGTCGGCTTGTCGCCGCGCTCAGCGCCTTCGCTCCGATGGTGACGAAGGCTCCGCAGAACGCTTTCGTCCAGATGGGCACCCATGAAGGACCGGCGATCGTCCCCGAAGTTCCGGGTGTCGCGTTGGATGTGGGCGCGACCGAAACGCTGATATTCGACCGATTGTCGACCAAGAGCGGGGCTGCCGTGTCGCTGGTCGCGCCTTCGATTGCTCCGGCGATCACCGCATCCTCATTGCGGCCGAGTCTCTCGTCGGCGCAGGCTGCGGTCTCCTCGGCGCTCGTGATGTCGGCTGTGGGCAAGGAATGGACGGTCAGCCAGGACGATCTGAAGAAGATCGTGATCGTGAGCGATCCCGGTCAAGCCGCGAAGATCGACGAGCCCGCGGTGCGGCAGGTCGTGCAGGGCATCGCCCGAGAAATCGATCAACCGGCGGTCGATGCCGCGCTCTTCGTCAACGAGCAAAACCAGCTGACCGTGGCGGCGGCGAGCCGATCGGTCAAGCTGGATCAAGACGTTGCCGCGAAGCAGGTGGTGGATGCCCTGCTTGGGGGTGCGCATAGCGTCAATTTGCCGATCTCGCAGGTCCAACCGACGATTTCGGATCGGCAGGCGGCGGCGGCCATGACTCAGGCTGAGGCTCTGGTCGGCCACGAGCTGAAGCTGACGTGGAGTGGCGGCACGATTCCGCTCTCCCCGGTCGACCTGCTGGCCGCGCTGACCATCGTGACGACGCCCGGCAAGGACCAGCCAATCGCGCTGGATGTGTCTCCGGAAGTCATCGTGGGCCTCTTGCAGACGGCTTCGGCGGGGATCAACGTCGATGCGAAAAACGTGCGTCTCCGGTACGTCAACGGCGTCGTCCAATCGCAGGCGAAGGCCGCTTCGGGAAGAAGTCTCGACGTCGAAAAATCGACCGCGACGATCATCAAGGCCGTCCGCGATCATGCACCGTCGGCGGCGCTCACGATCGTCCCGGTGAAGCCCAAGTTCACGGAAGCGAACGTCGGCAAGATCAGCCTGCCCGATGTCCTCGGGGAATCCTCCACATACTATGGAACATCCAGCGACGCGCGACGGCGCAATGTCGAACGCGCCGTGACCTTGGAGGATGGATGGATGGTCGCGCCCGGCGACGTCTTTTCCTACGACGAGAACGTGGGGAAGGTCACCGCGAAGAACGGCTTCGTGACGGGGCTCGGCATCTTGTCCGACGGCGCGGGAGGCATAACGACGGCCCCCGTCATCGGCGGAGGGATTTGCCAAGTCTCCACGACCGTCTTCCAAGCGGCCTTCTGGGCAGGCATGCAAGTGGTCGAGCGGTACAGCCACCCGTACTGGATCAAGTCCTATGGAGAGCCGCCGCATGGAATGCTGGGGCTCGACGCCATGATCAACATCGAGGATCAGGGGTCGCTGGACATGAAAATGCGCAACACCACCGACCATTGGATGGCGGTGGTGGTGAAAGCGGATGGCCAGAACGTGACGACCCAGGTGCTCGGGGTCAAGCCGGGCTGGACCATCACGATCGACGATTCGATCGTCAGCAATGTCGTCGTTCCCGTCGAGGATACGATCTATCAGGACTCGCCGGAGCTCGCGACCGGGGAGACCAAACAAGTGGAATCGGCGCAGCAGGGATTCGACACCGCAATCCATCGCACGATCACGGACAAGAGTGGAAAGACAATCGACGACTTCACCCTGTCGAGCACCTACGTCCCCGCCCGAAACCGCATCCTGCGGGGGACGGGTCCGGCGACATAGCGCGTCGACTGATGCGCGTTCGAAGTGCGACTCGCCGCGAAGCGTTTGATCTCGATCAGAACCGGTTCGAATTGATTGAGCAGAAAATCTCAACTCGCCCAGAGTCGACATCGGCTCGGTTATCCGTGCCCTGCATCG
The DNA here is from genome assembly GCA_050997095.1 of Thermomicrobiales bacterium. GTDB lineage: Bacteria > Chloroflexota > Chloroflexia > Thermomicrobiales > UBA6265 > JBPCRG01. The sequence continues at coordinate 6,534 of JBPCRG010000523.1, forward strand.
GCAGGGGGTCGTCCGAAGAGTGCACCCTACTCAGCCGACGAAACCTGATCGAGACTCTATCCACCACCAAGATCGTCCCACCACCAAGATCGTCAACTGACTCACGGGCTGAACGCTCAGGGCCGGAGGCCCTGGCTCCATTGAGGAGGTCTTCACTCCATTGCCCATTCGCGAACCGCGATCGCCTTGACACGTTGAATGGCTGTCGGTACTATTCGTGAGCCCTCGAAACTGAGGGCGCATTTCTGGGGGCTGAGGAAGTCTCCAACCCAGCACGTTGACAAGCTCGCGGGCCGGACGGGAAACCGGGGGCCGCGGAAGACGGAGTGGACGAAGAGTCCGCGGGGGGGGCCGGTCCGGAAGGGCCGGGGCCGCCCCGCGGGCGCGGCCTTCGGCGCGCGGCGTCCGCCGCGCGCGGAAAGCAGAGCACGAGACCCGGCGCCCCGGGGCGCGCGAGCGCCGGCCGGGGGCGGAACTTGGTGGAGAGTTTGATCCTGGCTCAGGATCAACGCTGGCGGCGTGCCTAATGCATGCAAGTCGGACGGGGCGCCTTCGGGGGCCTGCGTGGCGGACGGGTGAGGCACACGTGGGGAACCTGCCGCGCGGTGGGGGGTAGCCCCCGGAAACGGGGGGTAATTCCGCATGCGTCGGCGCCCTTGTGGGGGGCGCCGGGAAAGGCCCTTCGGGGCCGCCGCGCGAGGGGCCTGCGGCCGATTAGCTGGTTGGGGGGGTAACGGCCCACCAAGGCGACGATCGGTAGCTGGTCTGAGAGGACGGCCAGCCACACGGGGACTGAGACACGGCCCCGACTCCTACGGGAGGCAGCAGCAAGGAATTTTCCGCAATGGGCGCAAGCCTGACGGAGCAACGCCGCGTGGGGGAGGA
>JBPCRG010000583.1:0-4615 GCA_050997095.1 Thermomicrobiales bacterium
TCAAAAGTTTAAGGAAGTGGGGGGGAGGAGTCCGGGCGGGACCCCTGCCCTCTTCTCTCTTTCCGTCGTCATCGACGACGCCCAGTGGCCCCTGCCCCCGTCATTCCGGGCGGAGCCCGCAGGCGGAGTCGCGGGGTCCAGGAATCCCTTCGAGCGGAGCGGGAACCGTCGTCGGTCCAGCCGATGCCCATGCACGCCGCACAGACCCGCGGCCGCGCTCCCGACCTCCCAGCACTGGCGCCGCACGTGGGGACGGCTCCAGGGAGGGGCGATTTCCGCGTGATAGGATACTCGTGAGAAGTCCGCTCGGGTTCGGTGGAATTTCACCCAACCGCGTTCTCTTGGACGGAATGATGCGACAGCGACGCTGCTCCGCCACCCAACGACATGCTCCTCGGAAGCCTGGCATGCCGCGTCGGCCCGTGTTGCTGCTTGCGGCGCTCTGCGTGCTCATGATGCCGGTCAACATGCGCGGCGGCGCCGAGGCGGCCCATCCGCACGCCTTCTTCCAGTTCTGGGGAGAGGACGCGGAGCAGATATTTCGCCACCATTCCGCCGTCGGCGACTTGGACGTCCACGCGGGTCGCCAGCCGCCCCCCGCTCCGGCCTTCGGATATCAGACGGCGCCAGTCTCCAACCAGCCGTGCCAGTCGCACGCGCAGCGCGCGCCCCAATTCCCTTCGATGGAGGAGCTGGGATCGCCCTACGAGCAGGCGTCGATGATCGCGGCGGCCGAACCGCAGCCGTTCGGCGCGATCGAGTCCGGCGTCGAGGCGGCCATCCCCCCGCCCGACCACAATCCGGTCGGGTGCCTCGACGCGCCGGAGTCCCCTCCCCCGCGAATCGGCGTCGCGTAGGACGTCCCATCCACCGTTCCACAGGATTCGTAGAAGAAGAAGCCGCGTCCGAATTTGGATGCGGCCTCAAGGAGTTCCCACCATGCGCGGAATCCTTCGAAATGCGGTCGGGTTCGCCCTCGCGGCGTTCCTCTGTCTGCTGGCGCCGCTTGCGGCGTCGGCCCACGAGAGCCGCGATCTCGCCGGCGGCACAATCAAAATGGTCGTCGGCTTCAGCACCGAGCCGGCCTACACCGGCCAACGCAACGGTCTCGATCTGCATGTCTTTGACCTTGCCGGCGCGACGCCGGTCGCAGGGGCCGACGCGGACGCACCGGCCGGCGCGCCGATCACCGGGTTGGAGGAGACGCTCAAGGCTGAGGTCATCTTCGGTGACCAGAAGATGGACCTTCCCATCGAGGCCCGATACAACGCCCCCGGCGAGTACGACAGCTGGGTGATCCCGGCCGCCGCCGGCGACTACACCTTCCACATCTTCGGCACGATCAACGGCACGGCGATCGATGAGACGTTCACCTCGTCGCCGAACGGATTCTCCGCAGTCCAGGATCGAGCCATGATCGAGTTTCCGAAGGCAAAGGCGGGCGCCTCGGTGCCCATGTTCGGCACGATCGGTGGCGGCAATGGCGGCGGCGGCTTCGATGCCGTGGGCGGCATCGCGATCGTTCTCGCCGCCGGAGTTGCCGGTCTTTGGTTCCTTTCGCGCCGTCGCCGGCCGTCGATGGCCTCGGCCCTGTCGGGATCCGCCGGAGACTGACGCCCATCGCCTACGATTGGAGGGGAGACGGCGCCGTCTTCCCTCCAGTCCGACCGTTCCGCGATCCCGCGCTCCCGCACCCCAGAATCGAGGCCGACGCTTGCACGCAGCACGATGGTTCACCCTCTCGCTCTTCCTTGCCATTCTGGCGTTCGCCGGGACGGGCGGACGCGTCTCGGCCCACGCGACATACGACCGCTCCAACCCGCCCGCCAACAGCGTGGTCCCCCAAGCGCCGGGCATTGTGGAGATCTGGTTCACCGAGGAGATCACGAACGGGACGACGGCCCACGTGGTCGGCCCCGACGGCGCGCGCGCCGACCTCGGCGACGCGACGCTCGACCTCTACGACCCGAAGCGGCAGCACCTGACGGTCTCCCTCCGGCCGAGTCCCGGGTCGGGCGTCTACACGGTGGTCTGGAACACGATCTCCGGCACGGACCACGATCCGGCGCAGGGCGAGTTCCGGTTCACCGTCGGCGCGGCCGCGCCCGGCGCGTCGCCCGCGGCGAGCCCGAAGGCCGGGTCGCCGACGGCGGGCGGCACGGTGTCGTCCGCCGCGACGGCGACGGCGGCTCAAGCCCCGGCCCTGACCGCCATCCCGACGAAAAGCAGCCCCTTCGACACCAAAGGCTATCTGATCAGCGTGGTCGTCGGTGTGGCCGGGGCCGGTCTCATCTTCCTCTTCTGGCGCATCGTCCGACCGAAATCGTCCCGACTTCCGGGATAGGGCCGCGTCCTCCAAGCCGCCCGTGCCAGAACCTTTCCGGCGCGGCTCGTTTTGGCGAATGGAGGATGACTCGCACATCTTGGTTCAGCAGGCGCAGAGGGGTCGTGTTCTCGATCCTTTGCGCCGTGAATCGAATCGAGCGCAATTCATGAATGCCGTCCTCAGGCGCCGATCTCGGGCGGGAACGCTCGCGGGCGCAGTTCTCTGCATCCTCTTCCTGGTCGTTTCGCCGCTCGCGCGGCCCGAGGCCGCGTCCGCCCACGCCCAGTTCGACACGAGCGACCCGGCGCCGAACAGCGTGCTCCAGACCCCGCCGCCCCGCATCACCCTGCATTTCACCGAGCCTCTGGAGAACGCCTACAGCCGCGTCGAGCTGTACGACGAGACGGGGGCAAGGGTTCAAGGCGTCGTCAGCCAATTCGACGCGCAGAACCGCCAGACGATGACGCTGCCGCTGCCGGGCGCCTTGGCGAACGGCACCTACTCCGCCGTTTGGCGGACGCTCTCGGCGGCGGACGGCCACCGGGCGAAAGGCTACGTCGCCTTCACTATCGGCACCGCCGCGAACATCCGCACGGTGATCCCGCCCGCGGCAGCCGACTCCGTCGGCCCGTCGCTGCTGCTGCGGACGCTGTCGCGCTGGATTCCGCTCCTGGGGCTGGCGCTCTCGCTCGCGGTCTGGCCGGTCTGGCTGATGGTGCTGCGACCCGCGATCTCGCCGGCGTGACAGGTCGGCCCGGCGCTGACCCGCCGCGTCCGCCGCCTCGCGGCGCTCGGCATGCTGACGACGGCGCTCGGCTCGGTCTTCGCGCTCGGGGTGCAGGCGTTGGGGACGGTCGAAGGGGCGGGGCTCGTCCGCTCGTTGGCGACGACCATGACCGACACCCGCTACGGGCGGCTGTGGCTGCTGCGGATGGTCCTGCTCCTGGTCTATGCGCTGCTCCTGCTGCTCGCGGCGTGGTGGCGGCCGCGGCGCCATCCGGCCATGACGTCCCTCACGCTGCTGGCCGCGTTCGCGCTGCCCCTGCCGTTCAGCCTGATCTCGCATGCCGCCGCGCAGACGACGGGGCGGGGGACGGCGGTCGCCTCCGACATGGCGCATCTGATCGGCGCCTCGCTCTGGGTCGGCGGGCTCTTCCTGTTCGTCGGCGCGCTGCTGCCCACTCTGCGCGCGTTGACCCCGCGGGTCGCCGCGTCGTCCTCTCCGAGGCGATCCCGCGCTTCTCGGCGCTCGCGCTCGGCGCCTGGACGGTGCTTGCGGTCACCGGGCTCTACAGCGCCTGGCTCCACGTCGGCAATCTGGCGGGGTTGCGCGACACCGCCTACGGCCATTCGCTGATGGTCAAGCTGCTCCTGCTCTCGCCCGTGCTCGCGCTGGCGGCGGTCAACCTGCTGCTGGTAAGTCCCCGGATCAAGGCGGCGTCGAACGCGGACGCGGCCCGCTGGGCACGGCGCTTCGGCATCCTGGTCGCGGCGGAGTCCGTGCTTGGGGTCGCCGTGCTCTTCAGGGTCGGCCGGCTGACCGCCCAGCCGCCCGCCCGCGACGAGATCACGCTCGCGGCGAACCAGGTCACGCTGGGATTGGACCTTCAGGGCCACCCGGCGACGCTGACCTTGGCGCCCGGCTTGGTCGGGCCCAACCATTACCGGCTCGACGTCGCGGGCGACCCCCTGCCGGCGGACGCCGAGGCGGTGATCCGCCTGACCGCGCCGAGCGTCGACACGAGTCAAAAGGAGGTCGTGCTCTCCCGCTCGCTCGGGAACGTCTTCGAGTGGCACGGTGCGGAACTGAGCTTCGCCGGCGACTGGAAGGTGCAGATCATCGTCCGCAAGATCGGCGGTTTCCAGTGGAGCGCCCAGACGTCGCTGCCCGTGACCGCGACCAACGCGACCGCCCTGCCGCGCCGCGCCTGGCATTTCGGGACGGTCGGGATCGTGGGGCTGCTCCTCCTGGTGGCGGGCGTCGCCGGTCTCGCGCTGGCTTGGCGGGCCGGCAGGTCGACGCTGCGCCGGGAAAGCGCCGGCCTCGGGGCGGTGATGCTCGCGCTCGGGGCCGTGCTGCTGGTGCAGGCCTGGGTCGATCCGGCCGGGGCGATCAGCCTCGACACGCAGAACCCGATCCCGTTCGAGAGCGCGTCGATCGCCCGCGGCAAAAGCGCGTTCCTGGCCAACTGCACGACCTGCCACGGCGTCGGCGGGCATGGCGACAGTCCGCTCGCGCCGATGAACAACCCCCCGGCCGCCGACCTCCCAACGGCGCACACACGGGCG
>JBPCRG010000620.1:0-3497 GCA_050997095.1 Thermomicrobiales bacterium
GACCAGCCCCTTGCAGATCGCCAGCCCGATGCCGCTGCCCGGAATCCGGCTTCCGGGGTCGATCCGGTGGAACTTGTCGAAGATCCGCGGCAGATCGCGCGCCGGGATGCCCGGACCGCCGTCCCGAACAGAGACCTCGATCGCCTTCCCGTCCAAACGGGCGCCGATCTCGACCGGCGTCCCGCGGGGCGTGTATTTGAACGCATTCTCGCCGAGATTCATCAGCACCTGCGCAATTTCGACATAGTCGAACCAGACCAGCGGCAGATCCGGCTCGACCCGCGTCTCCAGCCGGTGCCCGCACCCCTCCGCGCGCGGCGCCAGCCGGACCGCGGCATCCTCGATCAGCTCCGCGATGTCGTACCACTCCCGGTCCGGCCGGAGCACCCCGCCCTCGATCCGCGAGAGGTCGAGCAGGTTGCCCACCATCAGAGTCAGGCGGTCGGTCTCCTCATCGATCGCGGTCAGGAACTCGGTCCGTTCCTTGTCGCCCCAGGCCACCGCCGGGTCGAGCAGGGAGGTCGCCGACGCCTTGATCACCGCCAGCGGCATGCGCAGGTCGTGGGAGACGGCGGCGAGCAGGGCCGACTTCAGCTCGTCCGACTGGGCGAGGACGGCCGAGCGCGCCGCCTCCTCGGTCAGCCGCCCGCGCTCCAGGGCGAGCGCGGCCTGCATCGCGAAGCTGGTCAGGATCCGCTCGTCCTCGTCGCCGAACCGGCCTCCCCCGGGCCCGCCGCGCACCTCCAGCACCCCGACCGTCCGCTTCGCGGTCGCGATCGGGAGATACAGGATGTCGCTCCCGCGCCGGACGACCGGGGGCGGATGGGCGGCGCCGACGCCGTGCGGTGCGTGCACGCGGGGACGCCGCGGGCCGATCCCGGCGGGCACGCGCTTGGCCAGCGCCCATTCCGCCACCGCCAGCTGCCCGCGTTCGATCACGGCGCTCGTGTCCGGCGGAAAACTCGCGCGCACGGCGAGGGTTCCCGCCTCCCCCGGGAGCAGGATGCGGCATCCTTCGGCCCCGTAGACGCGGATCACCCGCTCGACGATCGTGCCCAGGATCTCCTCGATCGTCACGTCGCCGACCAACGCGGCGTTGAGCTCGTAGAGCAGGGTCGTGCGCCGTTGCTCGCGCTCGGCCACCTCGGTCCGGACCCGGATCCGCGCCACCAGCTGCGAGGTGACCACCGCCACGCCGAGATAGACGAAGAGGGCGAGCAGATGGTCGCCTTGGCCGACCGTGAAGGTGGAGTAGGGCGGGATGAAGAAGAAGTCGAGCAAGAGGAAGGAGACGACCGCGATCGCCGCCGCCGGCCCCGCCCCGACCGTCAGCGCGAGCGCGAAGACGACCAGGAGGTAGATGAGCAGCGCGTTGGCGACGCCCAGCGCATCCCGGAACGGCAGCATCGCGCCGGTCGCGACGGCAAGCGCGGCGAGCCCCAGCGGATAGCTCTGCCGCGCCGAGCGCTCCGGCGTCAGCATCCGCCGAACCCGCCCCGTCCGCGGCCCCGACCATGCCGCCCGATCGACCACGAACCGCCCCGTCCCTCCCGGCCGCGCGTCGAGACCGTCCGGTGAATCCTACGCGGTCGTGCCGACGACGATCCCGAACGCTGTGACGGGCATGCCGCGTCCAACTGAAAGGAGGCGCAAACCCCGTTGGACTGGATCATTCAACGCGGGCTGTTCAGGAGAGATGGCTGCATAGCCGCGCATGGCTGCCGCGAAGCCCCGGATCGGCGGCGATCGGGTACCCCGCCAATCCGGCTATTTCTTCTCTGCACCCGACGACGAAGTGTTCGGTCGTGCCGATCTTGCGCGCTCCAATTGCGCGATCATCGGTTTCAAGTCTCCCGTCACGACCTCCCCGACCACGTCGGCGTCCACATCGATGTAGTCGTGGACGATTCGGTTGCGCATCCCCGTGATCTCATGCCAGGGCACATCGGGCGACGACAACCGTCCTGCTTCGGAGACCTTCTTGGCCGCCTCCCCGATAATCTGGATGAGGTGCGTCAGCGCCAGTTGAAGAACTTCATCGGTGGAATATCGCTGACGGTCCACGCCGTCCGCCAGACGGATCGCCTGGTTGGCCAGAACCAGCATCTGGTCGAAATACAGTTGGTCATCATGTCGCGTCATAGAGGACATCCAAATTCTTGAGCACATCGTCCCGAAGCCAGCGGTTGAGCGACCGTTTCGTGCCGAGATCGACCGCGCGACCACCGAAGAGGGGAGACAATTCTTCGGGCAGCCGGAAGAAAGCCAATCCGGGCGTCCTGTCCGGCTCGAACTCCACGAGCACGTCGACATCGCTCTCGGGGCGGAAGTCGTCACGCACCGCGGAGCCGAAGACGGCCAGCCAGCGGATGTGGTGGCGGCGGCAGAACTCCGCGATCTCCTCCCGCGAGACGTTGAGCGCCGCGTTCACCATGGCGATCCTGGCTCCTTGCCGGTTGCGACCGACCGGGTCGCGCCCGGTCGGTGAGGTCGGGATGGGCGGACGCATCAAGGATCACGATTTGCCGTCAGCAGCTTCGGAGCTGCAGTGAAAAGCCGCGCCGCCCGGCTTCGGTCGGCTGCCGTGCGCCCATCGAACCATAGACATCTCCGCCTTCGGATGCAACGATTCCGGGTCTTTGCCCTGAGCGGAGTCGTCGGCGCGCCACTTTGGACGTGATCAAGGGGAAGACAAGGGATGCTTTCTTGACGTGGAGGAGATCCAATCCGGCGGAGCGGATCGCCGCGCCGACGATGGCAGGCGATTGGGGCGCGTGAAAAGCGAATTCACTATTCCATCCCAAGGAAGCGCCGGATGGAGAGCACGGCGTCGGGTCTTGACGGACTTCAAGTTCAATGGTAAACATAGATCGTGGCGGATCCGGACAGCCTTTCGCACCGGGATCAAGGTCGTTCGCTCGGCCGCGAGGAGCGGGCGGTCCGGACGTGGGTTCGGCTTGCCCGCGTCTACGGACGGATGCTGCGCTCGCTGGAGACCCAGGTGCGGGCGCACGGGCTGAGCCTTGGCCAATTCGATGTGCTCACCCACGTCGCCCGGTCGGAGGGGTTGAACCAGCAGGAGTTGGCGGGGCAGCTGCTGGTGACCAAAGGCAACATCTCGCACCTGGTCGACCGGCTGGAGGCGTCGGGGCTGGTCGAGCGGCGCCAGGGCCGGGGTCGGGCGTGCCACCTGTACGCGACCGACGCCGGGCTGGCCCTGCTGGCCGCGATCATCCCGGCGCACGATGCCTTGATCGGCGACCTGCTCGCGTCGCTGGAGACCGACCGCCTCGCGGAGCTGCACGAAACGCTGCGCTCGCTCGACCGGGCGTTGGAGTAGGCGGCCGCATCACGACATTCACCGCACGGACGTGAGTTCGATATTGAACTCACGTCCGTGCCCACCCGGAAGGAGGTTGAACGGAAGCCCCAGTCACCGCAAAGCCGCCGAGAACCGCGCCGGGCCCAACCGTCGCGGCCGCCCAGATCTGGGAGGC
>JBPCRG010000647.1:0-3140 GCA_050997095.1 Thermomicrobiales bacterium
CATCTGGGGTATTCGCGAGGTCCTTCACCGGTTCGGCTACTTCCGGCGCGGCTTCGCCACCGAGAAGGCCGATCAGCTGGCCGGTCTGTTCGACAACGACGGTCTCATCCTGTGCGAGCTGATCGACCGCCAGCTCCTCGACGATCTGCTGCCGGAGGAGCTCGCCGAGGTCTTTTCCTGGTTCAGCTTCGACCGCGACTTCCGGTACACGAACCACTTCACGCTGCCCGACCAGCTGGTGCTTCTGCGCCGACGGATGGAGGACCTCGAGCACGCCGTGCTCAACGAGGAGCGCGACAACAGCCTCTACATCTCCGAGGGCCACAACGCCTCGTTCTACGGCGCGGCGGGCGCGTGGTGCCGGGGCCTGACGATGGTCGAGATCGGCGCGGCGATCGAGCTCTCTGAAGGCGACTTGGTGATGACGTTCAACAAGACAATCGACCTGATGCGGCAGCTCCGCGAGATGCTGGCCGACGTCCTGCCCGACCATCCCCTGCGCCAGTCCCTGCGTGATGCGGAAAAGCTTCTGCGCCGCGGGATCGTCGAGCAGTCGCTGACGCTCGGGTTTGCCCCGATCGCCTCGCCCGTCCCCCCGCCGGTCGATCCCCAGCCGGACCCGCCGCCGCCGGAAGCGCCGAAGAAACGGACCCGAAAGCCGAAGGAGGCGACCCAGCCCGTCCCCGCGGCGTCGGCGCCGCCCGAGGCAGCGACGCCGACGCCGCAAATACTCGGCAGACGGACGGCAAAGATCGCGGAGTCGGAGCCAGAATCCTCGGTGGCACCGATATCGCGTGCAAAGGTTGGTCGGAAGAAGGTCGCCCCTTCCGTCGCGGCGGATGCCGAGATTCCGCCTGCAACGTAGCGAACCGCGCTTTCAGGGAAAGGCTCGATTCATGAAGAGACGTCACACCCGAATCATCGGCGCCGCGCTCGCGCTCGCGCTCGGCGCGATTTCGGCGGCTCCGGCCTTCGCGCAGAGCACGCCCTCCGCGTCCCCCGTCGCCGTTTCGGACGTCGCCGCCACGGCCACCTTCAACCTGCCCGGGGACGCCGTCTTCCCCGAGGGCGTGGCCTACCGCAGCGACGTCCCCGGATTGGAGGACCGCTTTTTCGTCGGAAGCACGACCGACGGCACGATCTTCAGCGTCGACCTGAAATCGGGCAAGGCGAGCGTCTTCTCCGCAGGCGGCGCGGACGGCCGGATCGTCGCCGTCGGAATGAAGCTGGACGCGGCTGGGCATCTGATCGTTGTGGGCGGTCCGACCAACATGGTCTTCGTCTACGACGCCCGCTCCGGCGCGTTCATCCGCTCGTTCATGACCACTCCGAACGTCAAGACCTTCCTGAACGACGTGACCGTCACCCCTTCGGGCGACGCCTACATCACCGACTCGTACAGTCCCAACCTGTACCGGATCGAGGCGTCGCAGCTCGCGGGCCCGGATTCGTCCGGGGGAGCCACCCCAGTCGACGCGACTCCCGCGGCGGCGGAGAAGCTCGATCCGTGGCTCGATCTGAACGGGTCGCCGATCGTCTACGGAGACGGCTTCAACCTGAACGGCATCGCCGCGAGCGCGGACGGGGCGTCCCTCCTGACGGTGCAGACGAACACCGGCAAGCTCTTCCGGATCGACATCGCGAGCAAGGCCGTGACCGAGATCGCGGTGCGCGGCCATGGACTCAAGGGCGGCGACGGGATGGCCCTCGAGGGTTCCACGCTCTTCGTCGTGCATGGGATCATCTCGGTCGTCCAGATCGACGAAACCGTCGGCGCGCCCGTCGCCAGCATCCTCGCCGACATCAAGAGCGCATCCCTCTCCTCGCCGACGACCGCGGCGGCGATCGGCTCGTGCCTGCTCGTGGTCAACTCCCAGTTCGCCAACCAGCAAAGCGGCAAGCCGACCCTGCCGTTCACCCTTTCGCTGATCCCCGTTCCGGACGCCGGCTCCGCCCCGGGCGGCGCGACGCCGGTGGCCGCCGGCTGCTGAGACCGGGGCCGGTCCGTTGTCGGAGGCTTGTGGATCGGCGACGAGATTCTTCCTTTGTCAGAATGACATGCGGGGCGTGCCTCCTCCGCCGTCGATCCGAGGCACAGCCGCCAACCTGAACGCTCCGCGCATCCTCGAACGGCATCGTCATTCCGAGCGGAGCCCGCAGGCGGAGTCGAGGAATCTCTTCGAGCGGAGCGAGAACCGTCCTCGGCCGAGGCGCCGAGGAACGAACGATCTCGTCGGTCGGGCCACTTATTGCACGTCTATGGCCGGGAAAAGCGCCTAGCGCTGCGGTTCACGGGATAAGAGACAGGGAAATGAGAAACCGGACCCCCTCTTAGCATACTATCTGCTGAAAAAATTACCAGAAAAAGGCCTAAGCGAGACCGAACTCCTTTTTCACACAGTATTTTTTTACCTAATCACATGAGATAGGGGCTAGCGAAACCGGAACCCCCTCTTCGCATAACAGCTGAAAGTGATCAAAATTGGGAGCCACTGGTCCGAATCTCCTACGCATAATAATAGTTTTTAGATTAACAATCAATGCTGCGGGTCGACGAAATCGGATCCCCTTTCAGCGAAAGAGCGTGGCCGTCCCCGATCGGATATGCCTGCAGGGCGACTGGTTGCCCTTGCCATAGACTCCGAATTTTGACCGCCGAAGTGGCGTGGCCTGGGCAGTACGGCATGCGCCTCGCACGACTGGAATTTTGGCCAAGTTGGGGTAGCATCGAGTTCCGATCCGCGTTACGTCGGCCGTCGATCTCGCATGGGCGCTCCAAAACGCATTACCGAATCCGGAAGTCTGAAACTAGTTCACGACGATCGCGCCGGTCATTCCCTGCATGAAATGGTGCTTGCAGATGTACTTATAGATTCCACCGTGATCGAACACATGCGCGAACGTTTCTCCCGGAGAAAATCGGCCGGAGGCGAAGCTGCCGTCGAACGACGCGATATCGTGCCAGTCTTGGCCGTTGTTGGTCCAGACCACCGTCGTGCCGACCGCGACGGTCAGCGCGTTCGGCGTGAACCGGTCATCAACCACGATGATCGCCGCCGTCGGACCGATCACGGCGGCGGGCGTGGCGGTCGGCGTGGTCGTCGCCATTCCCACGTCCATTCCGCTCTGCCCTTCGGGCG
>JBPCRG010000658.1:0-4466 GCA_050997095.1 Thermomicrobiales bacterium
GGGCACGCCCTGGTCGACGCCCTCGTCCTAGCGCGCACCCCCCCCCGAGCCACCCCACCGAGGCGTCGTCGGAGCCGGGCGCCCGAAGGACGGCGGCACGGCCGTCCTTGGGTCACCCACGGCGGCAGCCGCGATGGCCATGCCCGGCGACGGGGCACGAATAGCCCCCGCAATTCCGGAATTACCGGCTCGATAGCACGAGTCGCAGGAAGCACCCTGCATGTTGAAAAAGGCGCGCCGGGGGGGCGTTGGATAGACTGGTGATCTCGTGTTTCTTGTCCCCACCGCGGAGCCCCTCATGCTTGGACCGCCGAAATGCCGTCGGCTCGATGAGCCCATCGCCGTCTCGCTGGATGATCTCGTGCCTGATGGGCACTTTTACCGCCTTCTGGAGCGCTCGCTGGATCTCAGCTTCGTCCGCGATCTGGACCGCGAAACGTACGCCGGGATCGGTCGAGGGACGACCGATCCGGTCGTCTTCTTCAAGCTGCAGCCGATCCTTTTCTTCGAAGGGCTGCACTCCGGGCGGCAGCTCCTGCGGGTTGAGGCCGACCGGTTGAGCCTGCGCCGGTATCTGGGGTACGACCCGACCGAAGCGCTCCCCGATCACTCGAGTCTGACCCGCATCCGCGAACGCTATGGGTCGGAGGTCTTCCGACGCTTCTTTTGAAGCGGTCGTCGAGCAATGCATTGCCGCAGGACTCGTCTGGGGCAAAGAGTTGTACATCGACTCTACCGATGTCGACGCTACTGCGTCGATCGACTCGCTGCAACCGCGGTTTGTTGTCGGAGCGCACCTTGCCCGGCTCTTCACAGAGAAGGATGAGAGCAACGGCGATGATCCTGGCGGGGAATCTTTGCCGACGCCCCTGCCAGTCATGTTTGCGGAGAAGGAGCGCGCCGATCTGGCCGACCGCTCCGCCGATCGTCACGACTGGATCGGGGAGATGGGACGATCCGATCGCACCACGACGAGCGGAGCCTACCGGCGAACCGCCGATTATCGTGCCAGTTCAACAGATCCAGACGCCTCGCCGTTGCGACCGGGCGGCAGCGGTGTCCGCCTCGGCTACCACGATCACCATGTCGTTGATGGGGGAAAAGCACGGATCGTCCTGACCGCGTTGGTGACCCCGGCCGAGGTGCAGGACAACCAGCCGGCCCTCGATCTCCTCTGGCGAACCCGCCTCCGCTGGACACTGCGACCGCGACAGGTGACTGGCGACACCAAGTTCGGCACCGTCAAGAACATCGTGGCGATTGAGTGAGAGCGCATTCACGCGCATGTTCCGCTGTCAGAGGTGGACTGGAAGCCTGGGCTCTTCCGAGACACGGACTTCGTGCGCGACCCCGCAGCCGACGCCAATCGTTGTCCGGAAAAGGAAACCCTCCGCTTTCTCTCGCAGTGCGAGCGAACCCATCGGCGCGTCTATGAAGCGTCGGCAGTGGCGTGTGCGACTTGCACGCTCCGTGCGCACTGCACGACCTCACAGCGAGGCCGGCGAATCGGGCGTAGTCTCGACGAGGAGTACCTGGAGCGGGTCCGGGGCTGCCGCGAGACAGCGGCGTACGCGACGGCGATGCGCAAGCGCAAGGTCCGGGTCGAACCGCGCTTCGCTGATGCGAAAGAGTGGCACGGATTGCGCCGCTTCCGAGTACGTGGGCTGGAAAAAGTCAATATTCAGGCCCAGGTGATCGCGACCGGGCGGAATATGAAACGGTTCTTGAGCAAGCAGGGCTGGGGACGCCGCCCATGGCCGTGTGGAGCGGTCGGGACCGTTCTCCCGGCGGCGGAAGCCGTCGCCGTCTCTCTAAGATGAAATGGTCATCGGCAATTCCTGCGAATCAGCCCTGCTTCGCAGCCGAATCCCGTCGTCCCTTTTTCAACACGCAGGAGGGTTTTCGAGACGATCCTTCGCGATCACGCCCATCTCGCGACGCGGTTCGTATGACGACGTCGAAGCCCACGACGTGCACGCCCGCTGACGTGACGGGTGGTCCCTCGCGGATCCCGGTGAGGGACGACGTCCAGACGTACAATGCCGGACACTTGAGGACGGTGGCGAATTTTGACAGACGGGAGCGCACATGGACCGGCACACCCGTTTCTTCACCACCTCCGACGGGATTCGCATCGCCTATGCGACGGTCGGCCACGGGCCGCCGCTGATCTCCATTCCCCCGTGGCTCAGTCACATCGAGCTGGGCTGGGACGTCCCCGCCGTCCGCTCATTCAATGAGGAGCTGGCGCGCTGCTTCACCGTCGTCCTCTACGACCGCTACGGCTGCGGCCTCTCCGATCGTGATCGCACGGACTTTGGACACCACATCGACGTGCGCGTCTTGGGCGAACTCGTCGATCATTTGCGCCTGCGGCGGTTCGCCCTGTTCGGCGTCTCCACCGGCGCGCTCGTCGCCATGCCCTACGCAGTCGCTCAGCCGCAACGCGTCTCGCATCTCCTTCTCTTCGGGATCTGGCGGACATCGTGGACGACCCAACTCGGCGCCGCCGTCCGCGCGCTGATCCTCGCCAACTGGGGACTCGGTTCAAAGACGCTCGCAGACTGGTTCCTGCCGGGCGCCGAACCTGCGGCAGTTGCGTGGTTCGCGCGCATGCAACGTGAGGCCGCGACTGCTGAAACCGCTGTCGAACTCTTGATCTCGGCCATGCGCGAAGCGGACAACGACCTCTTTCCGCGCATCTCCGTCCCTACGTTGGTCATGAACCGGCGCGGTGATCCGGTCGTGTCCCTTGAGACGGCATGAGAGTTGGCGGCCCGCATCCCCGGCGCTCGGCTGGCAGCGCTCGAGGGGGACATTCACATTCCCGAGTTTGGCGACCCCGCCGGCGTCATCCAGGCGATTCGTGAGTTCGTGGGCAACCCCGTTGGACACGGGCCGACCGAGCTGCTCGGACTGAGCGCCCGCGAGCTTGAGGTCCTCGGCTTCATCGCGGCGGGTTTGAGCAATCCAGAGATCGCCGCGCGGTTGCACATCAGCGTTCATACGATCGAGCGCCACGCGGTCAACCTCTACGCCAAGCTCGGCGTGCATCGACGGTCCGATGCCACGGCGTATGCGCTGCAGCATCACGTCCGGCTGGCGAGTCCGACGACCACTACATAGGGTCCGCTAGTTCCCTGTCCGCCAACCAGTCGATCCATGCCTCGTTCGCTGGAAGGCTTCCTTTTTCCTCGGGCCGATTACCGGAGTTCCGCGATGCCCCAGGCGCCGGCGTGCGCTACGCTGGCAGGACCGACAGGCATGACCCATGATCGCGTGGACCGATAACCATCAGACACGCAAAGGAGCCCGGAATGACGACCGAATCCGCGCACGAGCTTCCCCCTTCCGCCGCGATGATGGGCCTCGTCACCGGCTACTGGATCAGCCAGGCCGTCGGGGTCGCCGCCCACCTCGGCGTCGCCGACCAGCTCCGTGCCGGACCCCGCCGCAGCGCCGAAATCGCCCAAGCGGTCGGCGCGGACCCGCGGGCCCTCGCTCGCGTGCTGCGTCTGTTGGCCAGCCTCGGCGTCTTCACGGAAGCCGCCCCGGATCTCTTCGGGCTCACCCCGCTTGGTCGGACCTTAACCTCGGACGCGCCCGACTCGGTCCGCGACTTCGCGATCACCGAGACCGCGCCCGGGCACTGGCTGCCCTGGGGGCGCCTTGGCGAGAGCGTCCGCTCCGGCCAACCGATGGCGCGGGCGACGCTGGGGATGGAGCTCTTCGACTGGTACGCGCAACACCCAGAGGAAGCCGGTTTTTTCAACGCGGCGATGGGCAACCTCTCTGCGCTGGCCGCACGCGAGCTCGTGCGTGTCTACGATCTCTCCGCGGTTCGGACCGTCGTGGACGTCGGCGGCGCCCATGGGGTGTTGCTGGCGGCGGTCCTGCAGGCCAACCCACGCGCCCGGGGGATCCTGTTCGATTTGCCCCATGTGATCGCGACGGCCGCGGACGCCGTCGCGGAGGCCGGGCTTGTGTCGCCGTGCGAGCTCGTGAGCGGCGACTTCTTCGCAGCCGTGCCGGACGGGGCCGACCTGCACCTGCTCAAGCAGATCGTGCACGACTGGGACGACGAGCGGGCGACGCAGCTGCTGCGCGTCTGTCATCGCGCGCTCGCGCCGGGGGGGACGCTGCTGCTGGTCGAGATGGTGATCCCGGCGGACAACCGGCCGAGTCCGGCGCAGGCGATGGACCTCAACATGCTGGTGGTGCTGGGCGGCCGGGAGCGCACCGCGGCGGAGTACCGGACGCTGCTTGGGGCGGCGGGCTTCCGGCTGGAGCGGGTGATCCCGACCAACTCGCCCTTCAGCGTGCTCGCGGCGAGCCGGGTCTAAGAGGCTATCCAGAAAGTAACCCGACATGATACGGTTGACCCATGGACAGACCACTTCCCGCGGTGACGGCGGTGCCCGGCAAGGATGACCCGACGATTTGGCGGGTCGACGACGCCCTCTGGG
>JBPCRG010000660.1:0-10961 GCA_050997095.1 Thermomicrobiales bacterium
CGACATCGACCACTCGATCGCCAAGCCGGGCGACGACTAAGTCACGTTCATCGGCTCCGACTTCGTCGAGCAGGGCAAGCGCATCGCGGAGTGGCTGACCAAGGCCACCAACGGCCAGGCCAAGATCATCGAACTGGAGGGCACCACCGGCGCCGATCCGGCGATCCTGCGCAAGAAGGGCTTCGACGACTACATCGCCGGCACCTACAAAGGCACCCCGACCGCCGGCGGCGCCCAGAGCGGGATGACCATCCTGGCATCGCAAAGCGGCGACTTCGTCCGCGACAAAGGCCGCACGACGATGGAGACGCTGCTGACCGCCCATCCGGACGTGACCGCCGTCTACGCCCACAACGACGAGATGGCGATCGGCGCGATCGCCGCGCTCGAGGCCGCCGGGCGCAAGCCGGGCAAGGATGTGATGGTCGTCTCGATCGACGGCGAGAACGCGGGCATCCAGGCGATCGTCGACGGCAAGCTCGGCGCGACCTGCGAGTCCAGCCCCTTCTTCGGGCCGGCCGCGCACGACGCGATGGTCAAGTTCGTCAACGGCGAGACGCTCCCCAGCTGGGTGATCGTGACCGACCGCTTCTTCGACATCACCAACGCCAAGGACTTCGTCGGCAAGCAGTACTAGCCGACCGCGGCGCCCACGATTCACTGTGAGAGCGGGGGGGGGGCGTCAACCGACGCCCCCTTTCGTTCACGCCGCGGGCCGTTCAAGCGGACCGCCGCCGTCGTCGTCGTAGGGGAGGGTCCCGTGCCCTCCCATGCCCCGTAGGGGCATGACCTCGTTGGATGAGGCGACGCGTCCGGCATCGGGACGAGATGTCGCCCTCCGGGCGAGGGAGGGCACGGGACCCTCCCCTACGACGACGAGATGCGCCGCCGCGCCGTTTATGATGCAGTGAATGACAGGCGCGTGAACCCGACTCGTCGATGGAGCGCTCCGTGACTCAACCCGCAGACGACCTGCTCCTCATGACGGACATCGTCAAGTCGTTCCCCGGCGTCCTGGCGCTGAGCGGGGCGCGGCTGCGCGTCGGCCGCGGCGAGGTCCACGCGATCGTCGGCCAGAACGGCGCCGGCAAGTCGACGCTGATGAAGATCCTCAACGGCGCCTACCGCCGGGACGGCGGCGCGATCGTCTTCGACGGGGCTCCGGCGGATTTCGTCTCCCCCCTCCAGGCGCAGGCGAACGGGGTGAGCACGATCTACCAGGAGATCAACCTCGTGCCGCTGCGCTCGGTCGCGGAGAACATCTTCATGGGCCGCGAGCCCCGGCGCTGGGGGCTCCTCGACTGGGGCGCGATGAACGGGCGGGCGCGCGAGCTGCTCGAGCGCCTCAACGTCTCGATCGACGTCCGCCAGCCCCTGATGGGCTTCAACGTCGCGATCCAGCAGATGGTCGCGATCGCCCGCGCGGTCTCGTTCAACGCCAAACTCGTGGTCATGGACGAGCCGACCTCGTCGCTTGACGACCGCGAGGTCGCCACCCTCTTCGACGCGATCCGCGGGCTCAAGGGGCGCGGCGTCAGCGTCATCTACATCTCGCACCGCCTCGACGAGCTCCACCAGATCTGCGACCGGATCACGATCATGCGCGACGGGCAGACCGTGAGCGAGTCGTCCCTGGCGGAGATCACGAAGATCGAGATCGTGGCGCAGATGCTCGGCAAGGAGCTCGGCGACGTCCGCCGCGAGGGCGCGACCGGTTTCCGCGAGCGCGGGGCCAAAGCCGCCTCCGAACCGTTCCTCACCGCGGTCGACCTCCGCCACGGGCGCCGTCTGAAAGGGGCCTCCGTCTCCGTGGGCGTGGGCGAGATCGTCGGGCTCGCCGGTCTGCTCGGCTCCGGGCGGACGGAGGTCGCGCGGGCGGTCTTCGGGGCCGACCCGCTCGACGGCGGCGAGATCACGGTCGAGGGCCGCCGCGCGCACTTCCGCTCGCCCGCCGAGGCGATCCGGGCGGGGATCGGGCTCTGCTCCGAGGACCGCAAGAGCGAGGGGATCGTGCCCTACATGTCGGTGCGGGACAACCTGACCCTGGCCGCGCTCCCGGCGCTGGCCAAGCGCGGCATCGTCGACGTCGAGAAGCAGCGGGAGATCGTCGACCGCTTCATCGACCGGCTCGGGATCAAGACCTCGGGGCCCGACCAGAAGATCCGCGAGCTCTCCGGCGGCAACCAGCAGAAGGTGCTGCTCGCGCGCTGGCTCTGCCTCGATCCGAAGCTGCTGATCCTCGACGAGCCGACCCGCGGCATCGACGTCGGCGCGAAGGCGGAGATCCAGCGCCTGATCGACGAGCTCGCCGACGACGGCCTCGCCGTGCTGATGACCTCCTCGGAGATCGAGGAGATCACCGAAGGCAGCGACCGGGTGACGGTCCTGCGCGACGGCCGCACCATCGCCGAGTTCGACCACGGCCACATCGACCATGACGCGATCATCGCCGCGATGGCGCAAGGCGTGGGCTTGACCATGGACGGCGCGGACGGCGCGGCCGGCCGGGGAGGGGCGGTCGATGGCTGATCCGACGTCCGCCGTTCCGCCCGCGGCGAGATCGGCGGGGCGCGGCGTCGCGCTTCCAAGCTGGCTGCGGTCGGCCGGGCCGCTGCAGAGCGCGGTCGGCGTCCTGCTCGCGCTCTCCCTCTACAACGCGCTCTTCACCAACCACTTCCTGGCCTGGTCGACGCTGCGGGTCAACCTGACCCAAGTCTCCACCGTCGTCATCGTCGGCGTGGGGATGACGCTGGTGATCGCGACCGGCGGGATCGACCTCTCGGTGGGCTCGCTGATGGCGATCGCGGGCGCGCTGGCCCCGATCATCTTCCTCAGCGAGCGCTGGCCCTTCAGCATCGTCTGGGTCGGCCTCGCGCTCGCGATCGTGATCCCGGTCCTCGTCGCGGGGGCGTTCGGGCTCTTCAACGGGATGCTGGTCACCGTCTTCAAGATCCAGCCGATCATCGCCACCCTCGTGCTCTACCTCTGCGGCCGGGGCGTCGCCCAGGTCATCACCAACGGCAAGCTGCGCGAGTTCCACAACGGCAAGTTCGAGTACATCGGCCGCGGGCGGCCCTTCGGCATCCCCGCCCAGGTGATCCTGATGCTCGTCATCGTCGCGCTGGCGACGTGGGTGATGCGCTCGACCACCTTCGGCCGCCAAGTGCTGGCCGTGGGCGGGAACGAATCCGCCGCGCGCCTCGCCGGGGTGCCGGTGAACCGCGTGAAGTTCATCGCCTACGGCGCGAGCGGACTGCTCGCCGGACTCGCGGGGCTGATCGTGATCGCGATCAACTCCTCGTCCGATCCGAACCTCGTCGGCGTGAACATGGAGCTGGACGCGATCGCCGCCGCCGCGGTCGGCGGCACCGCGCTGGCCGGAGGGCGGGCCACGATCGTCGGCACGCTGATCGGCGCGCTGATCATCCAGCAGCTCCGCTACACCCTGCTCTCCCACGGCGTCAGCGACGCGACCACGCGGATGGTCACCGCGGCCGCGATCGTCGCGGCGGTGCTGCTCCAGCGTCAGCGCAGCAGTTGATGCGGCAGCCGACACTCGGGCGGCGACACGCCCGCGGCGACGAAGGTCTCCGCTTCGCCCCGAGGGATTCCTCGACCCGGCCCGGAATGACGGAAGAAGCGGCCATCATTCCGAGCGAACGAGCCCGATCCGGCGCCAGGGAAGCAGGCATGAGCCCCCTCTCCCGCGCACCGGGAGAGGGGTTGGGGTGAGGGTCGTCGCTCAATGAACAGCGCATCAATGGACCACGGCCACACAACCTAGGAAGGACCCGGATTCCATGGCGGCGCAGGCCCCTTCGCGACAGACCTACCCCACCTCCCGATGGGCGAACGTCGCCCAGCAGCAGGGCGCGCTGGCGGCGCTCCTCGTCGTGATCGCGTTCGGCGTGGTCCGGTACGGCGCGAACTTCCGCAGCGGCTACAACATCTGGGAACTGCTGCGGAACAACTCGTACTACGCGCTGATCGCGCTGGGCATGACCTTCGTGATCATGACCGGCGGGATCGACCTCTCGGTCGGCGCGGTCGTCGCCCTGGCCTCGGTCACCGCGGCGCGCGTCAGTTCGCACGGGCTCTACGCGACCACGCTGGCCGGGGTCGGGGTCGGGCTGGCGGTGGGCCTGGTCAACGGCGTGATCATCGCCCGCTACAAGATCCAGCCCTTCATCGTCACGCTGGCGATGCTGCTCTTCTGCCGGGGGGCGGCGCTGAACCTGTCGCACAACGCCAACGTCTCGGTCGATTTCGCCAGCGGCTTCGTCCAGCTCGGCCAGCGCAACCTCGGGAAGATGCCGCTGCCGGTGGCGGTCACGATCGTCGCCTACATCGTCGGCTCGATCACGCTCAACCTGACGCGCTTCGGCCGCCACGTGCTCGCGGTCGGCGGGAACGACGAGGCGGCGCGGCTCGCGGGGCTGCCCGTGGCCCGGATCATCGTCTCGGTCTACGCGCTGAGCGGCGCGCTGGCGGGGCTGGCCGGGGCGATCCTGGGCGCGCTCGCCTTCTCCGGCTCGCCCAACTACGCGATCGGCTGGGAGCTCTCGGCGATCGCCGCCGTGGTCGTCGGCGGCACCCTGCTGACGGGCGGGAAGGGCTCGGTCGGGACCACGCTGGTGGGCGTGCTGCTGCTGGCGTTCCTTTTCAACGCGCTCAACTTCGAGCGCGGCCGCGGCACCTTCGACATCAACATCTATTGGGAGAACGTGATCCGCGGCCTCTTCCTGCTGGTCGTCGTGCTGCTGCAGCGCCGCCTCGCCTCCCGCCAACTCGGCGGCCGGGGATAGGCCCATGCGCGGCATCCACCGCGGCCCGATGGCGCGGCGTCGTGGCGACGGCGCCTTCCCATTCCCGACCGCGCCATGAGATCGTCGTGGCCGACGACCCAAACAGGCGGGCAGACCCCGTGAGCGACCTTCCGCCCCCGCTCCTGGAACGCGAGGCCGACGAGACGCGTCAGGAATTGTTCGCCTGCGACTCCTCGGGCGCGGGGCCGCCGCTCGTGCTGCTGCACGGCCTCTTCGGCTCGGCGCGCTGGTGGAGCCGGAACGTCGACGCCTTCACGCCCCATTTCCGCGTCCACGCGCTCGATCTGACGGGGTTCGGCGCGAGCCGCCGCCACGGCAGGTTCCGGCTCGAGAGCGCCCTCGCCGGGCTGATCGCCTGGATGGACGCGGCGGAGATCGGGCGGACCTGCGTCGTCGGCCACTCGCTGGGCGGGCTGTTGGCGACCCGCCTGGCCGCGGAGCATCCGGAGCGCATGGAGAAGGTCGTGCTCGTCGACGCCGCCCTGCTTGCTCTCGATCCCGGGATCCGGCGGCGGATGGTCGGGTTCGCGAACGAGATTTGGCGCACGCCGGCAGACTTCATCCCCACGCTGGCGCACGACGTCCTGCGCGCCGACCCGTCGAGCGTCGGCGCCGCGACCTACGCGATGCTCAACGTCGACTGGCGCTGGGCGCTGGGCAGGATCGCCGCCCCGACCCTGATCGTCTGGGGCGAACGCGACACGATGGCCCCCCGCGTGATCGGCGAGCGGATGGCCGCCGAGATCCCCGGCTCCCGGCTGGAGATCGTCCCCGACGCCGGACACAACTGCATGTGGGACAACGCCCCCGCCTTCAACCGCCTCGTCCTCGCGTTCCTGCGCGGCCTCGATCCGGCCGCCCCGTCGGGGGACGACGATTCCCCGGCCGCGAAGCCGCGCCGCGCCGAACTCGCGGACTGACCGCCGAGGATTGTGACTTTACGAAGAAGCCCAGATGGCAACTCTTCGCTCACGTCATCATTGCACGTCGCTGATGTTTCGAGATTCTCCCATCGATCATGCGATCATGCTAGGATGGTCCCTTCAGTCAAGCGGATGTTCGAACCGGGGGATGCGCATGGATGATCGGTTGTTCGATGCTCTGGCTCGCGGTCTCGCCGGTCGCCCGACTCGCCGCCAGGCGCTGAGACTCTTCGCCGCCACCGTGATCGGCGGAGCGGTCCCATTCCGGCGATCCGCCGCGGCGGCCGATGCGCCGACGCCCAAATCCTGCGCCAGGCAGCTTTACACCAAGGGAAAGCACTTCAGCGGCAAACCGATCGAAGCCGACCCGGAGTTTTTCCCGAGCCTCGACAAGATCGACGAGTGCGCCGGGAAGAGCGCCATCACGGTTGATGTCGCCAGCGCCTACCGTACGGAAGACGACCAAAAGACGCTGACGGGGAAAACCAACGAAACGGCGAACAGGTCCAATCATCTCGCCGGCCATGCGATCGACATGAATCCGATCTGGACCGACGACAAGGGCAAGGCGCAAAGATGCGATTCCAAATGCTTGGCGAAGCCGGATGAACTACCCAAGGCGATCAAGGACTTCAACCAATGTCTTAAGGACGCGGGGCTCCGCTGCTGCGGCGAAGCCCTCGATAGCAACGGAAAGCCGGACTATCCGCACATCGACGACAAGCTCAACCTCAACAATCCAAAGAAGTGGCAGGAGCGGCACGACGCGCTGAAGAACTCCACGACGTGTGCGAAATGCGAGCCATGCAACATGGGCACGGGACTCTGCACGTCGAATTGCGCCGCCGGAAAGGCTTGCGACGCCTCATCCGGGATCTGCAAGGACAACGCAGGCTGTGGGACAAACGTTGTGGTCAACCCAAACGGCGGCGCGGGCGTCTGCCGGTAGGCGGCCTGTTCTGCGCCATCGCTCGAGCGTCGCAACGCCTTCCTTCGTGGGATGATCGGAAACGCCTAGCCGCTCAACCCCGGTTCCCGCCGCCGAGGGACATCCGTCAGCCAAAGGCGTTGAGTTCCGGGCAGGCGGTCAACAGGACCCCTGCGGCTTGCTCGGCCTTGCCGCCCGCGGCAAAGACTCGGTCACCCTCGGCGAAGTTGCCGATCGCGACCGCCTGCTGGGTGGGGTCGTCGGACGCGAGCGCGTCGGCAAGGTACGTCAGCGACTTCGCCTGCCCCTCGAAATAGGCCGCGAAGAGCGTGTTGAGAACCCCGGCGGCCGACGGGACCGGTCCGGCCCGCTGCGCGTCGGCGGCCGAGGAGAACTCGCCGGCCGCGGCGCGAACCGAGGCTTCATTGGCCGGCGTGGCAGATCCGAGATCGCCAAGCGACGTCGTCGCCTGGTTCAGATGCGTAAAGCGGTCTTGGCTCAGCTTGTACCAGTCGACAACGCCCTCGCAAGCGGCGGCGGCGCTGGGCGTCCCGGTGGACCCGACACCTGCCGTTGCCTGCGGCGTCGCCCGATCCGCCGGGATCGCCTGATGAATCTCCGCGATCACGACCGATTGGTCACTCTGCGGGCTGTAGATGACCGCCACGGGGAACGTCCCGTTCGGCTCCTCGAAGCTGATGACGCCCGTGACCGACGAGCCCGGGGCGATCGCATTGGTCGCCGCGAAGTCTGGCGGAGTCGGAGTCTCTCCTGCCCGCCGAACCGTCGTCGGGGAGGTGAGGTAGCCGTCGTCGCCGAGGAGAGAGACCTTGCCGGGATCGGCGTCGAGCGGGTTGGAGCCGGAGTTTTTGACGGTCAGCGTCAGCAGCACGAAGTGGTTGCCTCGGCGCGGCGGGGAACTTGGATTGTAGGCCGCGAACGGGTCCGTCAGGTCGGCTGCCGAGACCTGCCCGATCTCCGCGCCGTCGGGCCCGGAGACGGCGACGCGTTCGCCGAGCCGGTGATGGACCTTGGCCCGATCGAGCACGACGACCATCCGGTCGTTGTCCGGCGCGTAGACGACGCGCGCGATCGTACTCCCGTTGACGACCACGAAGCCGATGACGCCGAAGACCTTCAGCCCTGGGGCAAGCGCGTCCTGCCGTTCGAAGGGGGTGACGGTCGCGTCTTAGGCGAACCGCAGAACGACCGGGCTGTACCGAAAACCGTCGGCGTCGAAGACGATGAAGCTGTTCGGATCGGCGTTCAGCGGCCGGGGCGCTGTATTGGCGACGGTGACGGCGATCAGGACGAAGTGAAAACCGCGGTCGGGCGGCGACCCTGCATCGTATTGAGCGAAGGGATCCTGCACCTGGGACAGGGTCACGGTGGCGAGCGGGCCCCCGTCAGGACCTAGCACGGGAATGGGAGAGGCGTCTTGTTGGGCCATCGCGAACATCGGCATGCCCACGATGAGCAGGAGGAGCGTGGAGATCAGGACGAGGCAGCGGGTCATCGTCGATCCTTTCCGCGAACGTTTGCCGCGACCGGCGTCAAGTCGACGCCGGCACGACATCCATTTTGAGGCAGGACCATTCTATCAAGGCACACAACCGCCGTTCGGGCATGGTTTGTCCGCAATGGATATCGGCCGCCGAGTCGATCCCTTGCCGTGACGACCAGGCAAAAGCGTGGCCCCTCCACATGGAATGGCTGCATCGACCAGAGGCCCCGCGCGGGAAGACGCAGGGAGCACCGCCCGCCACACTGAGGTCCGCTACGCGCCGGGAGCCTGCCCGTTGAGGGTGTAACCGCCTTGGACCGGCACCGGGTCGCGCAGGATCGCGGTGACCGGGCAGAGCGCGTCGACGGTCTCCACGAGCCGCGCGATCTGCTCGGGCGAGGCCGAGGAGCGGATGTCCGCCGTGTAGGAGACCTTGCGGAAGCCGACCGGCACCTGCGCCGCGCCGAAGAAGCCGCGCGGGTCGAGATCGGCCTCGACCGCGACCGTCACCGAGTCGAGCGGGATGCCGAGGAGCCGGGCGTGGACGGCATAGACGATCTCCTGGCAGGAGCCCAGCCCCGCCAGCACCAGTTCCACCGGGCTCGGCCCCGCGTCCCCGCCCAAGGGCGCGGTCTGGTCCGCGGTCACCGTGTGGCTGCCCGCCTCCGTCTCGGAGCGCAGCCCCTCGCCCATGCGCGTGGTCGTCCGATAGACGTTGGTCGGGGTCTCCGTGGCCTCCTCGAGCGCGCCGCGGACCGCGCGCACCGTCTCCGTCAATCGGTCAGTCAGCATCTGCGTCGCCATGGTCGCCTCCGTCGAACGCCTGCGGGCCGAACCGCCCGCCGGAGTGGATAATAGAGTACTCGCTCCAGTTAGTCAAAATATCTGGAGCAACGTCGCTCCACCTCGGCGGAGAGTGCCTCCACCGCTACATTGCAAGGTCGGCCCGTCCTCGGGTTCGCAGTGACTCTTGACTTTCAAACATATCGCGGTAGTCTGCACAACGAAGGTCTCACGTCGAGACCCGGACCCGTCTCCGCCATCGGCGGATGTCGTCACGGAAGGTGGCCGAACATGTCGATTCGACGCGTTTTATCGGGCTCCGTCGCTTGCGCCGTCGCGTTGATCGGGCTGGCGCCGCTGGCCGCCGTCGCCCAGGGGGGCGACTCCGGTGGCGACGACCGTGACCGCGACCACGGTCGTCGCCTCGGGGCTCACCACGCCGAGGGGCGTCACGTGGGGTCCGGACGGCACGATGTACGTCGCGCTCGCCGGGTCCGGGGGCATGACGGCGGCGACGGAGCAGGCGCCGGCCTCCGCCATCCTCGGTCCGTTCAACGGCGGTCCATCGGGCGCGGTGGCGAAGATCGAGAACGGCTGCCCGGTCGCGGTGGCGACGGGTCTGCCCTCGACCCTCGATGCGATGGGCGAGGTGCTCGGTCCGGAGGATGTCGCGTTCCTGGGCGGCGAGCTGTATGTGGGCGTCGACGGCGGAGGGCCGGTGCACGGCAATCCTGCCCAGCCCGCGGGCATCTACAAGGTCAAGGCGGACGGAACCGCCTCGGTCGTCGCGGACCTCTCCAAATGGCTTCGCGCGAACCCGGTCGCGGCCGTCCCGCAGGACTATGACCCCGATGCCGACGGCTACCGGATGGTCGCCGACCAGGCGGAGGGGGCGCTCTGGGTGCTCGAGCCGAACAGCGGCGGCCTGCTCCGCGTCAAAGCCGACGGCTCGATCTCGCGCATCGCCGATCTTTCGGCCGGGCATCCCGTGCCGAGCGCGATCGTCGCGGCCCCCGGCGGCGGCATCTACATCGGAAACTTGACGGCGGTTCCGTTCGCGGACGGTACGGCCAAAGTGATCAAGGTCACGGCTGACGGACAGGTGACCGACGTCTGGACCGGCCTGACCACCGTCACCGGCCTCGCGGTAGGCGCCGACGGCTCCCTCTATGCGGCGGAGTTGTCGACGGGCAACCTGCCCCAGCCCCCCTTCCTGATGCCGGGCAGCGGGAAGGTCGTCCGCCAGACCGGACCCGCCAGCTCGGAGGAGGTCGCGGGCGGACTGATGTTCCCGATCGCACTCGGGATCGGTCCGGACGGCGGCATGTACGTCTCGACCCCGGCGGTGGGGCCGACGGATGGCTCGGGCATGATCCTCAGACTCGGCGGCTCGGCGGCGAGCCCGGCGGCGGACGCCGCGGGAGCGTGCACACCGATCGCCGGCACCGCGAACCAGGGACCGCCGCCCGCACCGCCCTCTCCGGTCGGGTCACCGGCAGCGACCCCGGTCGCGTAGCGCGCGGGATTGCGCCCGGGGTCCGAATGTGAAGACGGGCGGGAGCACGGGGCGACATCGAACGCCCCGTGTTCCGTGCCCGGGCAGCACCGGGAGCACGGTGCAAACCGGCTGACATCCAGGGGGTTTCCCCAAGATGGAGCCGTTTCACGTCTGGCAGGAGGGGTCGAGCCGCGCTGTTACGCGTCATCGGCGGTTCTGATGGCCCCTTCAGGAATCGGCGTCGGAGCCGCCGGACGGGATGACGCCTCTGCCATGTCCACACCGTCGGTCTCTCCAATGATCCCGCTGAGTGCTCCGACCAATGTCAATTGCCGGGATCACGAGACATCGACGGGATTCTTCCTTCGTCAGAAGGACAATCGAAGGGGTCACCCTCAGTAGTGCGTCCAGCGAATGTTGTCTCGTTGACCCTGCGCTGTCACCATGGTCGTGACGGACTGCCGGTCGTGGAGGGCGTGATGAGCAAGCAACATCGGGT
>JBPCRG010000046.1:0-3086 GCA_050997095.1 Thermomicrobiales bacterium
ACACGGACGACAACGCCGACCAGTATTTCATCAATCCCGATGAATGCATCGACTGCGGCGTCTGCGCCGAGGTCTGTCCGGTCGAGGCGATCTTCTTCGAGGACGACGTGCCCGAGCAGTGGGCGACGTTCATCCCGCTGAACAAACTCTATTTCGCGAAGGCGGCGGAATAGCCGCAATCGGCTGCGGTCCCGAGTCGCGTGGGCCGGAACCAGGGAGTCCAGTCCATGTGGCTTGGCACTGATGCGCCTCCAAGGCCGCGAACGTCGCCGACCAGACGCCGCTCGGCGTCAGCAGATAGACGACGCCCGCCGCGTCGTCGATGGCGAAATCCGTCGCGAGCCGGAGCGCCTCGCTTCCGCGCGGTTCGCGGCCGGTCTGGCCCGGGTCCGGCGACAGCAGGGTCCGCACCGGTTTCAGGTCCGGATCGAGTTGGACGATGCGCCCCGCCCCGTCGTCGTGAATCAGCACGGAGAGCAGGGCGGACGAGGCGTCGGCGCTAAGCGCGACCGGCGCGTCATGCCTCCCTTCGCCGCCGAGATTCACGCGCGCGACCGGGGAACCCTGATACAGTCGCGCGACCACGCCGTCACCGCGCAGGACGACGATGCCCCCGTCCACGACGATGTCGATCGCGCCCGCGAGGTCGGCGGCGGCGTCAGGCTTCGCCCATCGGGTCGGCTCCGCGCCGACGTCGCTGCCCGCGAACTTGAGGATTTGATCGCCCTCCGCACCGAGCAGATAGAAACCGCCGCGATACGCTCCGCCGCTCCTGCCGGTCCACGGACCGCCCGCCGCCCTCGCGGCCATCGCCGTCGCGGACCAATCGCCGTTCCGCGCGCGGCGGAAGAGCGTCGCCCCGTCGCTCACGACCAACGCGTCGCCGTCGGCCGCGGCGAAGCGGAGGGGTGCGGCGGCAAAGCCATCCACGCTGTCGCCGGGCGCGAGAACCGGCGTCAGCCGCCGCTCGACCGGATCGAGCTCGTAGAGCGCGGCGGCGACGAGATAGAGCCGTCCGCCCGCCGTCACCAGACGCGCATCCTGCCGGTCGATGGCTACAGGCAGGGCCCCGACGAGCGTCAAGTTCGACAATCGCCCATTGCCGTGGGCACGATCCTGCGCGGCGCTCAGATCGCTCCTTGACGCGTCCACGTCCGCCGGTGAAGCTCCTTGAGCGGCGGCCAGGGTCAGCCAGCGCTCCGCACTCCGAAGGTGGCCATCGACGTCCTGCGATCCGTCGGCGGCGACGGCGGCGGTGATCTCGGCCCGCGCCATCCACAGGGAACGATCTTGGCGCGCCGCCCCCGCCTGCCGCACGTCGTAGCCGAATCCCACCCCGCCCGCGACCATGGCGAAGGCCAGAATCGACGCCACGACGCGGCCCGTCACCCGGACCCGTGGCGTGCGCGGCAGCCGCGTCCGGATCCGCAGGAAGCGGGCCGGGCGCGACTGGGTGTGATAGCGGCGCAGGCTTCCCGCTCCGGGAGGGGCGGCAGCGCGCCGACGTCCCTCCATCGGCAGCGATGCGTCACGCCGTCGCGGCGTCAGGCGCTCGCTCATCTCGACCAGCCGGTCGTGGACGCGCCCGCCCCGCGCCCTGCCGTCGTCCGGTCTCCGCGCGGGCGCGTTCCAAACCGGTGCGTCGTGCGTCGCCGCCTGTCTCGGCGCCGGTTGCGCCGCCTCCTCCGCGGCCGGCAGCCAGTCGGCGAGCGCCACGCACGCCGCGAACGCGCCCACGCCGAGACCGGCCAAGGCGTCCTCGATCGTCCGCGTGAACGCGTCGACTCTCTCGCCGCCGGATGCACCGGCCGTCACGCGCTCCCTCATCCCCGCCGCCGCGCGGCCAATCACCGCGGAGCCGAGCATGACGAGATCCGCGGGTTCGGCGCATGTCCGCACGAGGCGCGGTCGGGTCCGCGCCCGGAAGCCGAGCGGAGAGCACCCCGGCTCGTCCCCCAGTCCCCGCCCCTCCCACATGGCCAGCGTCGGAACGCCGTGGATCTCGCCGTCCCGGAGCAGCAGCGCCTGCCCCGGCGGGAGGGCGGCGAAGACGACATCACGACCCTCGGCGCAGACCGCGGTCAATCCGGCGAAGGTGCGGAGCCGCGGATCGCCAATGCTGCGGGCTCGATTTTTGGCCCACAGAAACGAGTTGGCCTGCTCGAACGCGTTCGCGACCGCCTGCTCCAGCCCGAGGCGGTCGCTGCGGCGAAATGCGTCGGCGCAGACCTGAAGCGTTTCGGCGATGAGGTCCGGGCAGCCTCCCGCCCCCGGCAGCGGATCGGCCACCGCGAGCAGCCTCCGCCCCGACGGCGTCTCCACATCGAGCGCGCGCCAAAGCCGCTCGGCCGGTTCGGGGCGAGGCGCATATTTTTCATCAATCTCTACGCCGAAGGCGGGGTCGGCAAGGCAAGGATGCATGGCGGCGGCCAATCCAGCGGATCCGATCCGGAGAGAGACGGAATGACGGACGCCGCAGAGTGCCTGCAGCCTCCGCCCCAGGAAGAGGCGCTCGTTCGCTCACCGGAGATTGTCGATCGTGCGCACAATCATCGAGTGGGGGAATCATACCAAGTGGATGTACGTACGTCTAGACCCGACCCGCGCCATAGTGCCCGCGAGGCGATGGGACTATTGGGGGGGCAGCGTGCTTTCCGAGTAGACCTCGTCGTCCCGGTAACTCCGATTGCCGCGTGCGACAACACGGTCGTGGTCGCGCGGTCGGGTCTCGGTCGAGCGTGACGGCGATGAGACCGTCACGGTCGAGCCGCCGACCTCGGCGATCGCGTCCTCGATCCGCTCCGCCAACTCGACGGCGGCCGGGCCCTCGTCCGCGGCGAGATCGGCTGCGCGGTAGAGATGGCTCAACCCCTCGTCGCGGTGGCCGTCGGTGCTCAAGAGGATGCCGAGGTTCAGGCGGACCAGCGTCTCGCGCCGGGCATCCCCAAGCTGCTGCGCCAGACCGAGCGCGCGGCGATACGTCGCCGCCGCCGCGGAATCGCCGACCGAGTGCTGCGCGGTCGCGAGGTGGAGCAACGCCTGCTCGAGCAACTGCGGCTTCTCCGTGCTCTCAGCGAAATGGAGGG
>JBPCRG010000501.1:0-2699 GCA_050997095.1 Thermomicrobiales bacterium
GGCCAGCGCCGCCGCGAAGTCGATGACCGGGATTCCCACGAAGAGGTCGATCGCCATGGCGCCCTTTTTTCAATCTGCCCGTCGAAGTGAGCGATCAAGCGCGAATGGTCCGTTCGGATGCCGGATACACGCCCCTCGGCGCCTCGGGCACGCGCGGAAGACGGCCAGTGAGGGTGGGCGCCTTTCGTTGAGGCGTCGCGCCAGCGCCCGCCGTCGGCGGGATGGATCAGCCTTGGGCGATCTCCAGCGCGAGCATCGCGGCGTTGACGATGTGGTCGACGTCGATCCCGGTCGCTCCGTAGAGCGCCTCGCGGGAGCCGGACTGCCCGAACTCGTCGACGCCGAGCGGAACCACCGGGACCCCCCAGATCGAGCCGAGGAACGCGAGCGAATGGGACGCGCCGTCCTGCACGGTCACCATCGGAGCCCGCCGTTCGCCGGCGGGGATCAGCGTCTCCAGATGGCCGAGATCGAGCGGAAGGTGCGCGTTCTTGGGCATCGTCCGGCGCGAGCGGCGCAGCGAGTGGTAGAGGAGGTTCGCGCTGGTGACGTTGATCACGTTCGCGGCGATGCCCTCGCCGCGGAGCCGGGCCGCCGCCTCCACCGCCTCGGCGACCATGATCCCGCCCGTGGCGATGTGGACCACGTCGGCGGCGGGGATCTCCGGCGCGCTCAGGGTGCGGTCGATCAGGCGGTAGCCGCCGGCGAGCGTCTGCCGGCGCAGATCGTCCTCGCCGAAGCGGGCGAGCGGCTCGTCGAAGAGCGACTGATCGACCGGTTTCGTGGAGAGCCGCAGATAGGTCGAGGTCCCCTTCACCCGATCGCAGCACCGGCGCATCGCGTCGAGCAGGGTCCACTCGACCTCGCGCGCGAACGCGGGCTCGTAGAAGACGAGCCCCGGCAGCTCGATCCCGAGCGACGGCGTGACGGTGCTCTGGTGGGCCCCGCCCTCAGGACTGAGCGAGACCCCGGCGGGGGTGCCGGCGAAGATCATCTTGCTGCCGACGTAGAGGCTGTAGATCAGCGCGTCGAGGCCGCGGCAGACGAAGGGGTCGTAGACGGTGCCGACCGGGATCAGGTGCTGGCCGGTCAACTCGTACGAGAGGCCCAGCTGGCCGAGCGCCATGAAGAGGTCCATCTCGGAGATGCCCAGCTCGATGTGGTGGCCGGCCGGGGCCGGCTTCCATTTCAGCATCCGCTGGGTCGAGTCCTCGTAGTCGGTCTCGGCCAGCTCGGCGAAGACGCCGGTTTTGTTGATCCAGCCGGAGAGATGGGTTGAGGTCGCCACGTCGGGCGAGATCGTGACGATCCGCTCGCGCAGCGCCGGCGTGTCCGCCATCCGCGCCAGCACCCGGCCGAGCGACTCCTGGGTGGAGGTCGTCGGCGGCTGCCTCATGCCGAGATCGGCCGGGATGGCCGCGGCGTCGAGCAGCGGGCCCCGGGTCTCCTCCGTCGCGAGACGCGCGGCGACGGCGCCGACCCAGTCTCCGGCGGCCGAATCCGGCGGGAACGACGACCAGACATCCTCCTCCGCGATGCCCCATTCCTCGCGGATCGCGTCCATCTGGCTTTGGCTGAGGAGTTGCGAGTGGTTCAGCGGATCGCCCGCGAAGGGCAGGCCGTGCCCCTTCACCGTGTAGGCGAAGATCACCGAGGGCGCGTCGTCGACCGCGTCGGCCTTCGCCAGCACCTCGATCAGGCGGGGGATGTCGTGGCCGCCGAGATTCGCGATCAGCACGTTCAGGTCGTCGTCGGGCACCTCGACGACCGCGGCCAGGATCGAGCGTCGCAGCGCCGAGACGGCGACGTCCGACAGCCGGCGACGCAGCTCGCCGCCGTCCTTGATCCGGATCAGGACCTGGTATTCCTCGTTGCTCATCTCGTCGATCCGCTGCCGGAGCGCTTCGCCGTGCGGGCCGCGCATCGCGGCTTCAAGCCTGGTCCCGTATTTCGCCTCCAGCACGTGCCAGCCCGCGCCGGCGAAGAGCGCCTTGAGCCTGGCCGCGCGAACTCCGGGGATGACGCGGTCGAGGCTTTGGCGGTTGAGGTCGACGATCCAGATCATGTTGCCGAGACCGCGGATCGCCTCCTCGGCGACGGTCTCCCAGACGTTGCCCTCGTCCAGCTCGGCGTCGCCGATGAGCGAGATGAAGCGGTCGGAGGTGACCGACCCGAAGTGCAGCAGGTTGTAGCGGTGCGCCATCGCCGCGAAGACCGGCGCGACCGCGCCGAGACCGACGGAGCCGGTCGAGAAATCGACGGGATCGGGGTCCTTGGTCCGGCTCGGGTAGGCCTGCATGCCGCCGAACTCGCGGAGCGAGGTCAGCTTCCCGGCGTCGAGCCGGCCAAGCAGGTATTGCGCGGCGTGGTAGGCCGGGGAGGCGTGCGGCTTGATCGAGACGCGGTCGCCCGGGCGCAGGAAATGGAAATAGAGCGCGGTGATGATCGAGACGACCGAGGCCGACGACGCCTGATGGCCCCCGACTTTCGACTTCTCGGCATTCGGCCGCACGTTGTTGGCGTGATGCACGATCTGGGTCGAGAGCCAGAGCACCCGGCGCTCGATCTCTTCGAGGATGGCGATCTCGCGCGGCTCGAGCGCGGCGAGATCGGGGCGTTCGGTCGTCTTCAGCGTATCCACATCGCGCTCCTCGGTGCTGTCTGCATCGCTCGCCGGGCTCCGCGCGGTGTCGCGGAGC
>JBPCRG010000112.1:0-6798 GCA_050997095.1 Thermomicrobiales bacterium
CAACGGCGCCGATCCGGCGAGCGTCGCGGTGGTCGAGGGCATCATGAAGCGGGCAGCGCTGCCCGCGGCGGCTCCCGCGAACGCCCAATCACTGCTCCAGCTGGTCCGGATGCTGATGCGGACGCCCGCCTCGACGTCCAACGTGCGGGTCTACAACGATTTCGTGCGTCTGGAGGAGGAGATGGAGGCGGGCGCGGCCTTCGCGCGGGCCCGCCAAACAGAGGAGGACGCGAAGCCGATGCCGAAGAACAAGAAGTTCTACAAGGATCTGAAGGACAAAGAGAAGAAGGCGGGGTAGGCGCTGAGTCGGACCTCCCGACATATCCCCGGCCAAGGCGACACAGCGAACCGTTCGACGCGAAGAGAGCATGTGGAGGTGCGGCGATGGTCCAGACGGCATTGAACCCCAAGGAGCTCATCCCCCGAGTCGTCGGCCGATATTCCTCGCTCGTCGTCGAGCGCGGGGAGGGCGTCCACATCTGGGACGTCGAAGGCAACCGGTATCTCGACTTCACCTCCGGGATCGGGGTCACGAACACCGGACATTGCCACCCGCGCGTCGTCGCCGCGATCCAAGAGCAGGCGGCCAAGATCATCCATGCGCAGGCCAACATCCTCGCCCATGAGCCGATGATGCGGGCGTCGATCGAGTTGACGGCGACGCTGCCGCCCAAACTGAATCAGGTCTTCTGGACGAACAGCGGAGCCGAGGCGATCGAGGGCGCGCTGAAACTGGCGAAAGTCGCCACGGGCCGGCCGGCCGTCGTCGCGTTCCGCGGCGCCTTCCACGGCCGGACCCACGCGGCGATGTCGGTCACGTCATCACGCGCGAAGGTCCGCGGCCACTATGAGCCTCTGCTGTCGAGCATCTACTTCGCGCCCTACCCGTACCTCTTCCGCAATCCCTACAGCGGGCCAACCGAGGACGCCGATCTCCGCTACTTCGAGGAGCTGGAGCATCTCTTCGAGACGATGGTGATGCCCGACGACGTCGCCGCGATCCTGATGGAGACCGTGGCCGGAGAGGGCGGGTACATGGTTCCGACCGCCAGGTGGGTGCAGAAGGTGCGCGCGCTTTGCGACAAGCACGGGATCATGCTGATCATGGACGAGATCCAAAGCGGGATGGGCCGGACCGGCAAGATGTGGGGCTTCGAGCACTTCGACGTGGTCCCGGACATCATCGCCGTCGCCAAGGGCATCGCGTCGGGCATGCCGGTCAGCGCGGTCGTCTCGGACAAAGCGATCATGGACAAGTGGGCCCCGGGATCGCATGGCGGCACGTACGGCGGAAATGCGGTCGGCACCGCGGCGGCGCACGCGACGCTGCAGGTCATGCGGGACGAGCGGCTTCCGGAAAACGCGGCGGAGATGGGACAGATTTTGATGGACGGGCTCCGGGAAATCCAGTCGGACCATCCCGTGATCGGCGATGTCCGGGGGCTCGGATTGATGGTGGCCGCGGAGTTCGTGACTCCCAGCGGCGCGCCGAATCCCGCGGCGGTGGCCGAGGTCATCGCGCGCTGCTTCGACGAGAAGATTCTCCTGATCAACTGCGGGACGTTCGACCAGGCCATCCGCGTGATCCCGCCGCTGACGGTCGACGAGGAGCAGATCCAGACATTCTTGACGGTGTTCCGGCGCGCGGTCGCGTCCCTCTAGCTGGACGATCACGGCGCTGGAAAAAGGGGGATGGCCGCTTGCGGCCATCCCCCTTTTCGTCGGACCTGCTGTCGGTCTGTCCTGCATGGACCGAGCGAACTGACCGCTGCCGCCCTATGATCCCGAGATCGAGTCGGGAGGTCAGGCGTAGATTTCCTCGGCGCAGCAAAGGTTGGCTCGGCTGCCCTCGGCCAGGTTCTTGTACACATGCTGGATCGAGGAGGCGACCGCCGGCCAGGAGAAGCGCTGAGCCGCGGCATGGGCGTTCGATCCCATCGAACTGCGAAGTTCGCCGTCCGAGAGCAGGCGCGTGCATGCGCCTGCGAATCCTCGATCGTCGCCGACATCCGCCAGCAGTCCTGTGATCCCTTCCTGCACCGTGAATCTGAGTCCCCCGGCCCGGGAAGCGACGACGGGAATGCCGCAGGCCATGGCTTCCACCGCGACGAGTCCGAACGATTCGTACCGGGATGGGACGAGGACGAGGTCCGAGGCGGTGTAGAAGAGCGGCAGCCGATCCTGCGGCTGCGATCCGACGAACGAGCATAGATGGTCGATCCCGGCAACGGCCGCGCTTTCGGCGAACTTCCGCAACGGGCCGGTCGGCTGCCCCAGCGCGTTCAGGTCGCCGCCGACGATCATGAAGAGCGGTTCGACGGAGGCGTCGGCCCCGACCCTGCCGATAGTCCGAAGGAGCGTGTCGATCCCCTTGATCGGATCGATACGTCCGACATAGAGGACGATGGGCCGATCGGGGTCGAGGCCCAGATCGGCGCGGCTCCGCGCTCGGTCGCCGAGTCTGAAGAGATCGAGGTCCACGCCAGGCGGAATCGTGCAGATCTTGTCGAAGGGTGTGCGCTGACGCCCTGCTAGATCCGCCCGTTCGTCCGGATTGGCGGCGATGATGCTGTCGGCGAGTTCGACTAGGCGTCGCTCGGTCCGGGCCCGAAGCGGAGTCTCGCGCTCGCCGATCGGCGAGACCGCGTTCTTCATGTGAGCGGTGGTGTGGAACATCTGCACGAACGGGGCATCCCAGAAGCGCTTGAGAAGGTGCGCGACCCATCCCGAAAGCCAGTAGTGGGCGTGGACCACGTCGTAGCGGACGCCTTCGCGCAGGGAGTAAAGGGCGGTCTGCTCGGCGAACTCGGGAAGGTATTGGAAGAGTTCGTTTTTGTCGAGAGGGGCGATCGGGCCAGCCGTGATGCTGACGAGGTTGACGCCGTCGCAGATCGCGACGGTCTCGGGGCTCTCAGGGTTTGTGCGGCGGGTGAAGATGTCGACGGGAAGGCCGAGTTGAGCGGTCTGACAGGAGAGTTCCCGGATGTAGACGTTCATTCCCCCGGCGTCCTTGCCTCCCAAGGTGGCCAGAGGGGAGGTATGCACGGAGATGGCGGCGACCCGCCGAAGGGCATCCGTCTCGTAGCCGAAGACGGTCGGGCCCGCGTAACTCGCGATTCCCACGTTGTCTCGTTCCTTTCAAGCTTCTCGGGACTGCTGCTGCGGACTCCCATTTTGGTCCGGCAATCGATCGTGCCTACCGAGCCACGAGCCGATGCTCAAACAAAATGGGAAGCCACTACCCGGATGATAGCAAGAAATTCGGAAGGCAGCGCTCAATCGCTACATTTCGCTGACGAGGGAACCGTCGTCCTTCGAAAGTTCTGCAGGGCGCGTCGCTCCGCCCCGGAGGGATCGAAATGAATGGAAGCGGATGCGGGGCCTGTGGATTGTGCGCACATATTTGGGTGCCCGTGGAGGGACTCGAACCCCCGACGCCCACCTTAGGACGGTGGCGCTCTATCCTCTGAGCTACACGGGCCTTCTGCTGAAGCCTCGACGATGCTAGCACAGCAACCGCAGTTCTTGAAGAAGGATATACGCGGGACTCTATCGAAATTTTGAGTTCCGAACGCGGCATTCGGTGTCAATCTTGGAATTGTTCCAATGTCGTCGAAGACGGCAACAACTACATGTTTTACGCCCCGCTTATACGGAAATACTGCTGAAATAGTGTTCTGCGAACGTACACTTCGTCCCTATATGGAGAAACGGTCCATATGGAATTGTTTCCCAATCGACGCAACGCTATGGCGATTCGAGAGCGCAACTTTTTTGCTCCCCATGATGGGCGTTGTTCGTCCGTGCTCCCCGTGGTAATCTCTTTGGAACGGCGGGGAGTAGCGCAGCCCGGTTAGCGCGCAGCGTTCGGGACGCTGAGGCCGGAGGTTCGAATCCTCTCTCCCCGACCACTTCGATTCAGGGGAGCGGCTTAGCCGCTCCCCTTTTTCGTTTCCGACGATTGACAGGAGCCGTGGCATGGGTCAGAACCCTTACCGGGTGTTTCCCTCTGTCGACAAACTCGCATCCTCGATTCGGCAGAATGCGGGGATGCGCTTGACCGCAGAGGCGACGTCAAGCATCGCCCGAGTCACGATCTCCGAGGCGAGAAGACGGCTTGACGGTGGGGCCGCGATCGAGTCCGGCGTCATCGAGTCCGATTTCGCAGAGAGATTGCGGGCGGTCCTGGTACCGAAACTCATTCCGCTGATCAACGCGACGGGCATCGTGATTCACACGAACCTTGGACGGTCGCCGGTCAGCGATGCCACGTCGGCGGCGATGGCGGAGGCCGCGGGGGCCTACGTCGCCTTGGAGATCGACCCGGTCGGCAACGCGCGCGGCGGTCGGATGGCCGAGGTCTCGGCGCTGATGCGCGCCCTGACCGGCGCCGAAGCCACGCTGATCGTGAACAACAACGCGGCGGCGATTCTGCTCGCGCTCTCCGCGATCGCGGCCGGCCGCAGCGTTATCGTCTCGCGGGGCGAGGCGGTGGAGATCGGTGGAGGCTTCCGCATTCCCGACGTTCTGCGCCAAAGCGGCGCCAGGCTGGTGGAGGTGGGAACGACGAACCGCACCTACGCGCGCGATTACCTCGATGCGATCGACGGGCAGACGGCGGCGATCCTGAAGGTGCATCCGAGCAACTTCGTGATCAGCGGCTTCACCGCCGAGGCCTCGATCGAAGACCTCGCGCAGAGTGTCGAGTCGACCGGCGTGCCGATCATCGACGACCTCGGCAGCGGCGCTTTGCTGGAGACTGCGCGGTTCGGCATGGCCAGCGAGCCGACGATCAGGCAGCGGCTGGAAGCCGGAGCGTCGGTGATCACCGCCAGCGGCGACAAACTCTTG
Organism: Thermomicrobiales bacterium; assembly: GCA_050997095.1. Lineage (GTDB taxonomy): Bacteria > Chloroflexota > Chloroflexia > Thermomicrobiales > UBA6265 > JBPCRG01. The sequence goes on from JBPCRG010000112.1 coordinate 4,852, forward strand.
GGAGGGCCCCAAGCGGGAATCATCGCGGGGGAAAAGCGGTGGATCGACCTGATCGCGGCGCACCCGTTGGCGCGGGCGGTGCGCGCCGACAAGTCCAGCCTAGCCGGAATTGCCGCGACGCTTCGGCACTACGCGTTCGGCGAGGCTGAGGAGCGGATCCCGATTTGGCGGATAATCTCCGCCACCCAGTCCCAATTGGCGAGCCGCGCGGCCGCCATTTCGGCCGACCTCGGGCTGGACGGCGTCGACGCCCGCGTTGTCGAGACGCGGTCCGCCGTGGGGGGAGGCTCGCTGCCCGGCCAGACCCAGCCGAGCCAAGCGGTCGCGTTCGACGTCGTCGGGACTGAGGAGGTGGCGCGGCGGCTTCGGACCGGATCACCGCCGGTCTTTCCCCGGATCGACGCCGGTCTGCTGTTGGTGGATCTGCGGGCGGTCCTTCCTGAGCAGGATGCGGCGCTGACGCGGGCGCTGCTCGACGCGCTTCGGCCGTAGCGGTTCACGGCTGGACGGTGCCCGTATCGCGGCTGTCCTTGAAGTACGGACTCTTCGGCGGATAGAAGCCGCGGTGGCGGTCGATGAGGGCGGAGAGTCGCGGCACGAGCTCGCCGACCAGCGACGAGTCCCCCTCGCGTTGAGCCTCCGAAATTTCGGCTTGGAGTTCTTGGAGCAGGAAGGTGAACCGCTCCTTGCCCAACTGGTCCAACGACTTGACCGCCTCCCGCCGGATCTGGCCGGGCAGGAGGCTGGGCTTGCCGACCAGACCCTCCAGCAGTCGTTCCGCGTGGTCGGCGATCGGATCGTCGAAGCCGGCGATCAACTGGTGCGCGTCGAGATCCGGGATCGCGTCGTCCCTGAGGACCTCGATGATCTGGCGGTTCCGTTCGTCGTGCAGGTATTCCATCGGCACGTTCGGCAAGATGTCGCGGCAAAGCGCGCGCTGCTGGAGCAGCAGCGCGACCAGATGGTCCTCGTGGCTCGACCGTTTCGGCAGACTGGAGCGTCGGCCCTCCGCGGCGGCGTCCTTCCCGCCGCCGACGAGATGGGCGCGGCGGACCTCGGCGAGCACGAGTCGCTGGTCGACGCGAAGCCGCGAGGCGAGCAGTTCGACATAATGCGCCTGAACGATCCGGTCGGGAATCTGCCTGAGAAGGGGGCTGACGAGCGAGACGACCGCCGACTTCGCCTTGGGATCGTCGAGCGGGGCGCGCTTCACGGCCTGATCGATGTAGAAGTCGAGGAAGGGCTGGGCGCTCTCGACGATCGCGGGCCAGATGTCCGGAGCCCGGCGGATCAACTCGTCGGGATCTTTCCCCTCCGGCAGCGTGACGATCGAGATCTCGGCGTTCAGTTTCCGCTCGAAGCGGATGACCCCCATCGCGTCGGGAACGGGCGTCTCCTCGCGGTCCAAGGATTGCTGCATCGTCTCGAGGCTGCGGATCGTCGCCATCTGGCCGGCCGCGTCGGCGTCGAGCGCCAGCGCGATCCGCTTGGTCAGGCGCTTGACGAGTCCGATCTGCGCCTCGGTCACGGCGGTGCCCATCGCCGCGACGACGTTCGCGTGCCCGAATTGGTGGGCGGCGATGACGTCCATGTAGCCCTCGACGATGACCACGCGATCGGCCTTGCGGATGGCGTCCTTGGCGAGATCGAGCCCGTACAGCAGCGTGCTCTTGTCGAACACGGGAGTCTGGGGGGAGTTCAGGTATTTGGGCTGGGCGTCGCCGAGCGCGCGGCCGCCGAACCCGACCGTCCGTCCGTCGCGGTCCTTGATCGGGAAGAGGAGCCGGTTGCGGAACCGGTCGTAGTGGCCTCCGGAATCGCGCGGCTGAAGCAGTCCCGCCTCGAGCGCCAGAGCCGGGTCGACGTCCCGGGCGACGAGATACTCGGAGAGGTGGTCCCAGCCGTCCGGGGCGAAGCCGAGCTGGAATCTCGCCATCATCTCGGCGT
>JBPCRG010000222.1:0-2720 GCA_050997095.1 Thermomicrobiales bacterium
CCGCTGGTCTGCGCCGCCTTCAACGCCGACTTCGACGGGGACCAGATGGCGGTCCACGTCCCGCTCTCGAAGGCCGCCCAGGCGGAGGCCCGGGCCCGGATGCTCTCGGTGCGCAACCTGCTGTCGCCGTCGAACGGGGATCCGATCGTCTCCCCGACCCAGGACATCGTCCTCGGGTGCTACTACATGACCAGCGAGCGGAACGCCGAAGAGGATCTGGCGAACGGCACGGTGCCGCGCGGCTGGGGCAAGTTCTTTTCCTCCATGGAGGAGGTGCAGATCGCGTACGACACCGGAATGGTCGACATCCAGGCCAAGATCACCGTCCGCACGGACCGCGACGGGGGCGAGGTCAAGCGGATCGAGACGACGGTCGGACGGGTGCTGCTGAACTTGGCGCTGCCGGCGACGATCGGCACCTTCTACAACGACACGATGGGCCGGAAGCAGCTGCGCCGGGTCGTCGCCGACTGCTACCGGCTCTACAAGGACCCGTATGAGACCGCGAAGGTCGTCAACGACATCAAGAAGACCGGGTTCACGTATTCGACCCGCGGCGGGATGAGCATCGCGGTCTCGGACGTGGTCACGTCGGAGACGAAGCCCGAGCTGCTGCGGCAGGCGGACGAGGACGCGGACAAGGTCGAGCGTCAATACCGGCGAGGTCTGGTGACCGACGAGGAGCGGCTCCGCGAGCTCGAGGTGATCTGGAACGAGGCGCGCGACACCCTCTCGAAGGATGTCGAGGACCGGCTTCGCGGCCAGAATCCCGTCTACATGATGGCGGACTCGGGCGCGAAGGGGAACATGAACCAGATCAGCCAGATGGCCGGCATGCGCGGTTTGGTGCTCGACCCGGAGGGGCGGATCATCGACATCCCGATCCGCTCCAACTTCCGCGAGGGGCTGACGGTGCTCGAGTATTTCCTTTCCACGCACGGCGCTCGGAAGGGGCTCGCGGACACCGCGCTGCGGACCGCCGACTCCGGCTACCTGACCCGGCGGCTGGTCGACGTCGCCCAGGACGTGATCGTGACGATGGACGATTGCGGCACCGAGCAGGGGCTCTGGCTTGAGCGCAAGGAAGCCACCGGCAAGGACATGTCGGACGATGACTTCCGGATCAAGATCATCGGCAGGATCCTCGCCGCCCCGGTCTACCACGCGGAGACCGGAGAGCTCGTCGCCGACAAGGGCGACGAGCTCTCGGACCGCATCCTGTGGAGCGAGGCGCCGAAGCGGGACGTCGTGGCCGAGGTGGTCGTCTCCGGCGTCGAGAAGATCTTCGTGCGGACGGTGATGGCCTGCGAGGCGGTCCATGGGATCTGCGCGGCCTGCTATGGACGGAATCTCGCCAGCGGCAAGCTTGTCGACCAGGGCGAGGCGGTGGGCATCATCGCGGCGCAGTCGATCGGCGAGCCGGGCACCCAGCTGACGATGCGCACGTTCCACACCGGCGGCGTGAACCGCGCGGACATCACGACCGGTCTGCCGCGGGTCGAGGAGCTGTTCGAGGCGCGCGTGCCGAAGGGGGCCGCGATCCTTGCGGACCGCGAGGGCACGGTCTCGATCGAGCAGACCGACGCGGGGCGGAAGCTCTACATCAGCAGCACGGAAAACGATTCGTGGACGATGAGGCTGGGCGAGGGCTGGGAGCCGAGCCTCCAGACCGGCTCGGTGGTGATCAAAGACAAGACCGTGGTCGCGACCGGGCCCAACGACGAGAAGCGGCAGGCGGGGATCGACGGGACGTTCTTCGTCGACGACCGGACGATCTATGTCCGGAACACGCGGGAGGACCGGGAAGAGTTCTCGGTGCCGATCGTCTATCAGATCTACGTCCAGGACGGCGACTACGTCACCCCCGGACAGCAGCTCACCGACGGAGCCAAGGATCCCCAGCAGATCCTGCTGCTGCTCGGCCGCGACGAGATCCAGAGGTACATCATCGACGAGGTCCAGCGGGTCTACAAGTCGCAGGGCGTGAACACCAACGACAAGCACATCGAGGTGATCTGCCGCCAGATGCTGCGGAAGGTCAGCATCGTCTATCCGGGAGACACCGATTTCCTGCATGACGAGCGGGTCGACCGTTTCGAGTTCAACCACATCAACGAGGAGATCCTGGCCCAGGGCGGCGAGCCGGCCACGGCGATGCCAGTGCTGCTTGGCATCACGAAGGCCTCGCTGGAGACGGACTCCTTCCTTTCCGCCGCGTCGTTCCAGGAGACGACCCGGGTGCTGACCGAAGCCGCGATCAACGGCAAGGTCGACCACCTGCGGGGACTCAAGGAGAACGTGATCATCGGCAAGCTGATCCCGGCCGGATCGGGTTTCGGCTCGCGCCGAGGCGCGAAACCGATGTCCCAGCTCGACGAGGCCACGATCGCCGGTATGAGTGCCCAGCGCGGCGATGTCGCGCTTCTGGAGGCCGAGGCCGCCAGCGAGGAAGACATCAAGGAACTGCTCTCCTCGGGACTGATCCCCAACGGATCGATCGGCGAAGCCGACGGATATTCGGTGGAGAACGCCGGGGAAGCGGGTTGGGAACCGATCGTGGAGGGCGATGACGGGAATTCTTAGGGCGTTCCCCCGGCGATGAACTCGAAAGTTCCCTTGACGAAATCCCGATCATTCCGTACCATACACCCTTGTGCCCGCCGAAATGCGGGCGCGAGGGTGAGGTTTGTGCCGTCGGGACTTCCGGCGGGGTTGACCTT
>JBPCRG010000281.1:0-3143 GCA_050997095.1 Thermomicrobiales bacterium
GCACGGGGATGGCCGCGCGGCTGACCGCGGCGGCGGCGCGTTGGGAGGCGTCGTTGAGCCGCGTGTCGACGAAGTTCGGTTCGAGCCCGAGGCTGTCCATCGTCCCGCGCTGGTTCTGGTTGAGCCAGCGCTGCACGTCGTCGATCGCGGACGGGACCTGGCTTTGGATGCCCTTGACCTGCTCGATGACGACGGGCGCGAAGTTGATCGACAGGATCGTCACCAGCAGCGCGATCATCGCGTAGAGCCAGATCGTGATCAGATGCTTCGGCAGTCGGGTCTTTCGGTGGATGAGACTGACCAGCGGGTGCAGGATGAAGGCGGTGATGATGGCCCAGATGAACGGGCTGAGCGCGTGGGACGCCTTGAAGAGGAGGACCGCCGCGGCGATGGCGCCGATCCAGACGACGAGGTTTCTGGCGCGTGGCGAAAGCGTAACTTCCATGCGTGAAAGGTCCAACGCTCCCGCACCCGCGACCGCAGGCGGCTGACCCGAGCACGCCATTCACCATCGGCGCTCGACCCCGCGATTTTAGCATGCCGGTCTTCAGGGACGTTTCGGCGAACCTGGCTTCTATACTTCGCGATTATCCAGCGCGATCGAGGCGCCGCGCGCGGTCGCACGTCGCGGCAATGGAGGATGTGAGAGCGTGAGCGTGAATTTCCGGCTGCCTGGTCCGACCCCGCTTCCCCCGGCGGTGCTGCAGGCCATGCAGCGGCCGATGATCTCGCACCGCGGGCCGCAGATGAAGGAGCTGTACCGCTCGATCATGCGCCGGGCCAAGGCGGTGCATCGGACGGATGGCGACGTGCTGCTGTTGCCGGGCTCGGGCTCCGCGGGCTGGGAGCTGGCGATCGTCAACCTGCTCTCGCCGGGGGACGCGGTGCTCGCGGTCACGCTCGGCGACTTCGGCGACCGCTTCGCGCGGGTCGGAGCGGCCCTGGGCCTGAACGTGACGCGGCTCGCGATCGAATGGGGGTCCGCGCCGACCGCGGCCGACGTGCGTGCGGCGCTTCAGGCGACGCCGGAGGTGAAGGCCGTCTTCCTCACCCACAACGAGACGTCGACCGGGGTCACGATCCCGCTCGCGGAGATCGCGGCGGTCGTCCGCGAGCACGGTGCGCTGGTGGTCGTCGACGCGGTCGGCTCGGTGGGGGGGCTGCCGTTGATTATGGACGAGTGGGGGCTGGACTTCGTGCTCTCGGGGTCGCAGAAGGCGTGGATGTGCCCGCCGGGCCTCGTGATCGCGGGGGTGGGGCCGCGCGCCTGGGACGCCTGCAGCGGGTCGACGTATCGTCGGTCGTTCTTCGATCTCAAATCCGCGAAGACGTTCGCCGAGGACGGGATGACCGCGACCACGCCGCCGTTGACGCTCTTCTACGCGTTCGACGCGGCGTTGGACATGATCTTGGCGGAAGGCGTGGACGAGGTGTGGGCGCGCCACGCGGAGCTGGGTGCGCGGACGCGGCGGCTCTGCGCGGACCTCGGGCTGAGTCTTTTCGCGGACCCGAGAACCGCGTCGGACACCGTCACCGCGGTGGGCCTGCCGCAGGGCGTATCGGCGAAGACGATCTTGACGCTCCTGCGCGACGAGTTCGCGACGGAGCTCCAGGGCGGTCAGGGGCGGATGGCGGACACGATGCTGCGGATCGGCCACATGGGATGGGTGCACGCCGACGAGATCGACCGTACCGTCGACGCAATGGGGTCGGCGATGGGCAGGCTGGGGATTTTGCCGTCGGCGAGGTCCGCGGCGGCGGTCTCGTAGGTCCGCCGTCATCTTTTGGGCGCGAGATCGCGACGAGAATCGGTCCGATCGCCATTGCGGAAGAATCCAGGGGAGCGCTATACTACGAAGCGCTTGCCCTCCAGACCGCGACGGAGCCGGGAACGGCCCAATGTGGTTGGAGGAGTCATCGCGTGTCAATTGGTATTTAAGGACGGTGTATGGAAGCTTTGGACGTGAGCGAGTCGAAGGATACAGATGCCGGGGCGGTCGCCCTGGGCGAGCCACCTTCGCTCTTGGAGCAATATCTCAGCGATCCCAGCCATGACTACAAGAACCTGAAATACGGTGACGTCATGGACGGAGTGATCATGCGGATCGACCGGGATGAAATCCTGGTCGACATCGGATCAAAGTCCGAAGGGGTCGTGCCCGCGCGGGAATTCTCCAGCCTCACCGCCGAAGAGCGTGACGCTTTCGACATCGGCGAGAGCGTCTTGGTGTTCGTGGTCCAGCCCGAAAACCAGGAAGGCCAGGCGGTCGTCAGCATCGACCGCGCCCGCCAGGAAAAGAGCTGGCGCAAACTGCAGGAGATCTACGAAGCGAACGACGTGATCGAGGCCGAGGTCACCAACTACAACAAGGGCGGCCTGCTGGTCAACCTCGACGGCGTCCGCGGGTTCGTGCCCGCGTCGCAGGTCTCGGAGATCCGGGGCGGCGACGACGCGAGCAAGCAGGCCGACATGGCCCGCCTGATCGGCACCTCGCTGCCGCTGAAGGTCATCGAGATCAACCGCCACCGCAACCGGCTCATCCTTTCGGAGCGGCAGGCCGTCCAGGAACGGCGCGACGTGATGAAGGAGAAGCTGATCGAGGAGCTCAAGGAGGGCGAGGTCCGGCGCGGGCGCGTCTCCTCCATCTGCGACTTCGGCGCGTTCGTCGACATCGGCGGCGCGGACGGACTCGTGCATCTCTCCGAGCTCTCATGGAGCCGAGTCCGCCATCCGTCGGAGATCCTCAAGGTCGGCAACGAAGTCGATGTCTACGTGCTCGGGATCAACGCCCAAGAGAAGAAGATCGCGCTCTCGATCAAGCGCACCCAGGCCGAGCCCTGGAGTCAGGTCGCCGCGAAGTACGAGTTCGGGCAGCTTGTGCGCGGCACCGTGACGCAGCTCGCCAACTTCGGAGCATTCGCCAGGATCGAGGACGGGATTGAAGGGTTGATCCACGTCTCCGAGCTGACCGACGAGCGGATCGTGCATCCGAAGCAGGTGGTGAAGGAAGGCGACGATCTGCTCTTGCGGATCATCCGGATCGATCCGCAGCGACGGCGAATGGGCCTCAGCCTCCGCCGCGCGCTCGATACTCCTGACGCAGAGCTTGAGGGCGTGTTCGGTGAGGGCATCCTGGAAGAGC
>JBPCRG010000405.1:0-3511 GCA_050997095.1 Thermomicrobiales bacterium
ATGCTGAACGTCTTGCCGGTCGAGTTGACGGTAACCGTCCGCTCCCACATCCCCGGCAGCGTCGCCATCGCGATGTGCTCGGAATCGTCGTAGACGATCCGGTCGTAAACCTCGTCGGTGACCACGACCACGTCGCGCTCGGTGCAGAGATCGGCGACGAACTGGAGTTCGTCGCGCGTGAAGACTTTGCCGGTGGGGTTGTGGGGCGTGTTCAAGAGCAGCATCTTCGTCCGCGGCGAGAAGGCGGCGGCCAGCTTCTCGCGGTCGAACGCCCAGTCGGGCGGCTGGAGGGTGACCGGCGAAAGCCGACCTCCGGCGAGGATCGCGCTCGTGGCGTACGAGTCGTAGAACGGCTCGAACGCGATCATCTCGTCCCCAGGACCGAGCAGCGCCTGCACGATGTCGAAGATCGTCTCGGTCGCGCCGCTGGTCACCGTGATCTCGCGCTCAGGGTCGATCTCGCGGCCATGGCGCGCCGCCCAGTCCGCGGCGATCGCGTTGCGGAGCCGGAGGGCGCCGTGGGAGATGGCGTACTGGTTGAGGTCGGCGTCGATGGCCGCCTTCGCCGCTTCCTTGACGAACGTCGGACCCGGGAAATCGGGGAAGCCTTGGCCGAGGTTGACCGCGCCGTGCTGGACCGCAAGCCGGCTCATCTCGGCGAAGATGGACGTGCCGAACCCCTGGATCTTGGCCGCCGCGCGTCTGTCCATCGACCTCCCCCCGCCGTCGAATCTCCCGAGGCTACGCCCCGAACGCCCCACCGTCGACGATCCGCTCCATCTCCTCGACGAGCGTCTCCAGCTCCTTCAGCGCGGCCGTGACCGGGGCGGGCGTCGTCAGATCGACGCCCGCCTTCGCCAGCAGCGGCAGCGGGTGGTCGGAGCCGCCGGCGCGCAGGAGGTCGAGGAACCGCTCCGCCGCGGGTTCGCCTTCGTCACGGATGTTGCCCGCGAGCGCGATCGCCGCCGAGATCCCGGTGGCGTATTGAAAGACGTAGAACGGATTGTAGAAGTGCGGGACGCGGCTCCAGGTCGCTTTGGCCGCGTCGTCGTTGACGACTCCAGGCAGGTAGGCGTCGAATGCCTCGCCGTAGAGCCGGTTCAGCGTCTCCAGCGTCAGCGGCTCGCCCGCTTCGATGGTGGCGTGGCTCTCGCGCTCGAATTCCGCGAACATCACCTGCCGCACGAGCGTCGAGTTGATCGCGTCCGCGAACCGGTTCAGGAGCGCGAAGCGGCCGGCCTGGTCGCCGGCCGGCGTGTCATTGAGCAGGAACCGCGTCAACAGCACCTCGTTGAGGGTCGAGGCGATCTCCGCCGTGAAGATCGAATAGTCCGCGTCGTGGTAGGGCTGCGCCTGATCCGCGAGGTAGGAGTGCATCGCGTGCCCCGCCTCGTGGGCGAGCGTGAAGACGTGGTCGAGCGAGCCGTTCCAGTTCATCAGCATCACCGGCGGTTTGCCGTAGACACCCCACGAATAGGCGCCGGACCGCTTGCCTTTGGTCTCGCGGACATCGACCCAACGCTCGGCGAAGCCGCGCCGCAGCGTGGCGACGTACTCCGGGCCGAGCGGGGCCACGCCCGCCAGCACGAACTCGACCGCCTCGCGATAGTCGTGGCTGCGCTCCGGCTCGGGCGCCAGCGGCACATAGAGGTCATAGACGGCCAGCTCGTCGAGGTCGAGGATCCGCCGCCGCAACGCCAGGTACCGCTCGATGGTCGGACCCGCGGCGCGGGTCGCTTCGATCAGGCGGTCGTAGACGCTCTCGGGGATGTCGTGATTGAAGAGCGCCGCCTGCCGGGCCGAGCCGAAATTCTTGACCCGGGCGTAGAAGACGTCCTTGCGCACCGATGCCGAGTGCAGCGCCGCCAGCGTGTGCTTGTGGGCGGCGTACGGCTTCATCAGCGTCTCGTACGCCCGCCGCCGCACGTCGCGATCCTTGCTCTCGACCAGCAGCTGGTAGCGGCCCTTGGTCAGGGCCACCTCCACCCCATGCTCGTCGATCACCGGGTCGAACGCGATGTCGGCGTTGTCGAGCACGTTGAAGGCGTCGTGCGGCGCGCGCGCCAGATCGGCGCTTTGCGCGAGGATCTCCTCCACCTCGGTGGATCGGGTGTGCGTGCGGCGTCGCTGGAGGTCGCGCAGGAGCCGCCGGTAGGCGGCGAGCGCCGGGTCGTCGATCAGCGCGTTCAGCCGCGCCTCGTCGATCGCCAGAATCTCGGGATCGAAGAAGGCCAGCGCCTCGCCCGCCTCGATCGAGAGTGCCGTCGCGCGGTCGAGCCGGGCCTGCGCGGCGGGGTTGCCCGTCTCCTCGTCCGAGCGCAGCCGGGCGTAGACGTAGAGCGCCTCGAGCAGCAGACCCGCGCGCATCGACTCGTCGAACGCCGCCCGCAAAACGGCGGCCGACTCGCCGAGCCGACCCCGGTACGCGGCCGCGGCGGCGATCGCGGCCGGGATGGACGAGGCGGCCGCATCCCAATCGGCGTCGCTCGCATAGATCGTGCTCAGGTCCCACGTATCCTGAACGTCCACGGCGTCCCGGGTCAAAATCTCGTTCGAGGCAACCAAGGTCTGTCTCCACATGCGCGGCGGATCGATCAGTCGGGAATGATACGGCCACCGCCGCCACCCCCGCGGCAGACGACCGCAGGCGCGAACATTCGAGTTCATGGACGTCGGGCGGGGAGTTAGTGTCATCTTGACAATTACTCCCCCCTTCTCCATACTTCCCTGGCGCGGCAGGCGTCTGACTCGGAAGGTCCGAGCCTCGGATGCCCGTCCAGGAACGGCGAACGCCGGACCCGTCGCGCAGGCCGCGACCGGTGGACGGTGGCGGCAGGAGCCGGTCCCATGCCTGCGACACTCTCCGCGACCCACCCCGTGACCGACGCGACCGCTCTGGCGTTTGGGGCGTCGGCAAGCTCGTGGTTCGCCGCCCCGCAGTTGAGCCCGGCGGCGTGCGTCCCCGAAGAGGGCACGGGAGCCTACGAGACGCTCCGCACGTACGGCGCGCAGGCCCTGCGCCAGGAACGCATCCCCCGCGACTACTTCAAGATGCCGACCGACGAGCGCACCGAGAGGATCTGGGCGCTGCGCCGCCAGCTCGGCGAGCGGCTGGTCGTGCTCGGGCACCATTACCAGCGCGACGAGGTCATCCAGTTCGCCGACTTCCGCGGCGACTCGTACAAGCTCTCGCAGCAGGCGGCCGCCCGCTCCGAGGCCGACGTGATCCTCTTTTGCGGCGTCCACTTCATGGCGGAGAGCGCGGACATCCCCTCCAAGCCGCACCAGCGGGTGACCCTGCCGAATCTGGAAGCGGGCTGTTCAATGGCGGACATGGCCAAGCCGGAGGATGTCGTCGCCTGCTGGGACGCGCTGGAAGGGCTCGGCGTTTCCGGCGTCGTCCCGATCACGTACATGAACTCCGCGGCCAGCATCAAGGCGTTCTGCGGCCGCCACGGCGGCATCGTCTGCACCTCGTCGAATGCGCCGCGCGTCTACGACTGGGCGTTCG
>JBPCRG010000418.1:0-4120 GCA_050997095.1 Thermomicrobiales bacterium
GTGCCTGCCCGACGCGGCGCGCAGCAGCCGCTGCGGCGCGCCCGTCTGCGGCGGCCATCCGGCCAACTACTGCGACGGCGCCTGCACCGACGTCGCGACCGACCTCGCCAACTGCGGCGCCTGCGGCAACGCCTGCACGACGACCGTCGTCGGCGCCACGGCGACCTGCGGCCACGGCGTCTGCGGCTTCGCGTGTCCGGCGGGTCAGACCGACTGCAGCGGGACCTGCGTGAATACCCAAGCCGACGCCGGTAATTGCGGAACCTGCGGCACGCGGTGCGCCTTTTCCCACGCCGTCGGCGGCGCCTGCGAGGCGGGCGTCTGCAGCCTGGGTTCCTGCGCCGCCGGGTACGGCAACTGCGACGGCCAAGCGGCCGACGGCTGCGAGACCGACCTCACCGGCGTCGCCAACTGCGGTTCGTGCGGGACGGTCTGCCCCGGCGACGCCTGCACCCCGGCGCAGTGCAGCGGCGGCGCGTGCAACCGAACGTCGAGCTGCACGGGATCCCAAACCTGCGGCGGCGGCGGCGTTGCCGATCAGTGCGGCTCCTGCACGCCGGCCACGACCTGTCCGGGCGGGCAGAACTGCGGCACGGCCCCCGACGGCTGCGGCTCCACGGTCAGCTGCGGCACCTGCACGGCTCCGGCGAACGCCACCGCCACCTGCACAAGCGGGACGTGCGGTTTCACCTGCAGCGCCGGCTTTCAGCCCAATACGGCCGGCGACGGCTGCGACGCGATCCCCCCTCCGGCGAACACCTGCCCGGCAGGCGGAGTCGATTTCTGTGTCGTCGGCGGGTCCAACGCAGCCGGCTGCAACGGAAATCGCGGCTGCTTCTGCTTCATCAGCGCCAGCACGCGCGGACCGATCTGCATCGACATCAACGGGCCCGCCTCCTGTGGGACGCCATGCTTGAGCGACGAGACCTGCCCGAGCGGGGAGATCTGCATTCTCGACATGGGTTCGGGATGCACCTGTGCCGACGGCCAAGGCTTCTGCGGCACGCCGTGCGCCGCGCAAGCCGCCGGCGCCAGCATTCATTCTGCGGCGATCACCGCTCCTGGAGGTAGCTTTCCGAGCCAACCCTGACAATCGTCGCGGCGTGACGCGGTTGCCGCGTCACGCATCTTCCCACGGCCCGGAGCCAACGCTCCGGGCCGAGGTCTTTTCCATAACCTGCTTGCGGATAATACGACGTCACCGTCGAGACTCTAATCAGAGTTTTGAAACGTTTCTAAGATGGTCTCGAAAAGGGGACTAGCCTGGTCTGAAAATGCCCCCACCGGTCATCGAGAGCCCCCATTTTCATCCGGCGATGGTGATCCGCAGGACCATGCGCAACTGTTGAAAAAGGGGAGGCTATCGGAAATCAGGCAGGACCGCTTTCGAGGCTGCGGCGAACAACCTGCTCTAGTTGCGGCGAAAGGGTCACCGACATCGTTGCACCTCCACTGGATCTCCGGAAGGAATGCGAAGCGGCCCCGATGACCGCCAAATGAGTAGGGCGACCGGCCCCGCCTCTACCCGTCAGCCCGGTTTCGGGGATGCGGAGGAGACGCCCGCCTGCTCGAAGACGCGGCGGAGGATGGCGATGGTGGAGGCGTAGGTGGAGTCCATGCCGTAGTACGAGAGGCCGCGCGCGCCCAGCGTCTGCGCCCGGGTGTACGGCGTGTCGGAGGCGTAGTGGATGATGCCGAGGTCCACCCGGTCGCGCATCTGGGCGAGGTTGACCGCCTCGTCGGTCGGGTGCCGCTGAAGGAAGAGGTCCTCGTAGAGGGCGCTCAGGTACGGCCCCGCCTCCATCTCGACGACGGTGTAGTTCTCCCGATAGTAGAAGTCGAGATAGCCCTGATTTTGGAGATAGGTTCCCTTCACGGTCACCGCCTTCTGGTTGTCGAGCGCGGCCCCGTACATCAGGTACGGCTCCAGGTGCTCGTAGCCGAAGCAGTTCTCGAACCAGTAGGCGTTGCCCGAGTGCTCGTCGAACACGGAGTTGGCGAGCATCACGTCGCCGATCCGCCCGTTCAGCGTGGCGGCCTTGCCCAGGATGTAGATGCCGGCGAGCCGGTCGGTGACCGAGGCGACCTGCGTCATCAGGTGGTAGGCGGCGAACCCGAGCGGATAGTTGATGTTGACGATGACCGCGTCGGTCGCCGGCGGATCGAGGCGCTCGCCGCCTGGCCCGCCGGAGAGCCGGGGGTCGAAACCCGGGGGGTCGGGCCGGGCGAGGTCGATCACCTGCACGCCGACGTCCACCGGGCCGCGCGGCTCGACGTGGTAGATGCCGCGCTCCCGCTCCTCTTCGTGGCGCTTGCGGCGGTCGCCGTTCCCGCGGTCGGTGAAGTAGTGGCGCGCGGCGAAATAGAGCAGGTTCTCCAGCGACGAGCGCGTCTCGCCAGCCTCGACCTTCTCCAGCTCCGGCAGCAGCTCGGGGTGCCGCGTCCCGCGGATGAAGGCGCACAGCTCGTCCTCGCGCCGCCGGGCGACGCCGGAGAGCACGTTGACGATGCTGTGGGTGTTCGACGAGACGAAATAGACCGGCCGGTCGTCGAGCTTCTGCTCCTTCAGGACCGCCGCGACCGGCGACCACCAGGTGCGCGTCGAGCGCGTGTAGCTGAGGTAGCTGCCCCCGAGCATCCGCAGCGTCGCGCGTTTGCGCTCCCCCGCGATCTTGGCGAGATTGGCCCAGACCGCCGCGCCCCAGACCGCCCGCAGCCGGGCCCAGTCGCCGGGGGAAAGCAGCAGGCGCTCCCCCATCTCCGCCGTCTCCGTCGGCTCCTCGATCGCGGCGGCCGCGACCATCGCCGCCAGCTCGGGATCGGCCAGGAAGAGCCGATGCATCTTGTTCCACTCGATCTGGTAGGCGACGATCGTGGGGATCAGGTCGTCCAGGTCGGAGGTCGATGCGATGTAGGCCGCCAAGGTCTCGTCGCCGTCGAAATGCCACTTCCGCCGGCGGCCGGGAGCCGACTGCGCCTGCCAATTGTGGAACTCGCGGTAGCCCGCGTGCGCGAACGCCCGCACCGACTGGCCGAGCACGATGTGCCGGACATCGACGATGCAGGCCGGCAGGCGCTGCGTCGAGTAGATGAAGGCGTTGAGGTCTGGCGCGGGCTCCTCCGCGCCGGCGTGCAGCGACGAGGCGGCGGTGAGATGGGCCGGCTCCAGGCTGGAGACGCCGATCGCGCCCGAGCTCTGGAGCAGGGTCGTGTAGGTCCGGACGTAGAGGTCGACCTCGCGGCGTCCGGGGATGGAGCCGGGGCGCGCGTGGCGCTGCGGCGCCGTCTCCGCGGCGTGCGAGCCTGGCTCGATCATCGGATCCTGCTCGATCCGGGTGGGTGTGCTCGCCGCCATGTGGTCCCCCGCATTGATCCCGGACGCCGCTCCGCACGCATGATCGTCCAGTATATCCGTCCGCCCGGCGCCCAAGGCATCGTCTCGCGGACGCCTTGACTGGGCTGAAGCCGGGAAGCCTTGTCGTGACGCGTCCCTTTCCGGCGCCTGGAGGAATCACGCAGGCGCGGCCTCCGGCGATTGGGTGATCTCACCGAGGCGGAGCGTCGGCCGGCCGCCTATCGTGGCTGCATCGAGGATTGGGAGGCGACACGGCCCCCAAGCGGCCCAGGAAAGGAGCCGACTGCATAACGACAGGCCGTCGCCCTCTCGACCGGGCGGCGGGCGCCGGGCGGCGGGCGGCGGAGGATCGTCCGCGGCGCCGGGCGGATTCGACCGCCTCCGAATTCTTTTCAAGAAGCGTAGGATAGGAAATCTCAGGCTGCTCCACCCGACAGTCGATCGTCGCATTCAGAGGACGTCATGCGCATGTCCGCCACCGCCGCCAGACGGGCGATCCCTCGGGCCCGGTCACTGATCGTCGTCGCCCTGCTTCTGCTCGCGGCGCTGCCGGCCTTCGCGCCGCGGCCCGCGGCGGCCGCGGCGGCGACCATCGACATCCGCAAGCACCTCTGCCCCAACGGCTTCGCCGGCTCCAGCGCCGACATCTACGGATTGGCCCAGAACTGCCAGATCGGCGGGGCGGGGATCTCGTTCCTCTTCGCCGTCGACAACACCCCGATCAGCGGCGGCGGCGTCGGCCTGACCGACGGCGACGGCCAGATC
>JBPCRG010000420.1:0-5722 GCA_050997095.1 Thermomicrobiales bacterium
CCGCCGTCGTCGGGATCCACGACGGCGCCCTCCCCTTCGCCGCCCCGGCCCTCTTCGACGCGGTCGTCTCTGCCGCCCGACGTCACGACGCGGCGATCGCCGCCGTCCCCGTGGTCGACACCCTGAAACGCGCGCTCGACGGACTCGTGCTCGAGACGGTGGACCGCGAGGGCCTCTGGGCCGCGCAGACGCCCCAAGCCTTCGCGAAAGCCCGCCTGTCGGCCGCGTTCGCGTTCGCGGCGGTGCGCGGCATCGAGGTCACCGACGAGGCACGGCTCTTCGAGCTGATGGGGGAGCCGGTCGCGCTCGTCACGGGATCGGCGGGCAACATCAAGATCACCCGCGCGGAGGACATGGCCTTGGCCGAATCGCTGGCGCGGACCGCGGCCGGGGTCGGCGGCCCATGATCCGGACCGGCATCGGCTACGACGTGCATCGATTCCTCGCGGGCCGCCCCTTGATCCTGGGCGGCGTCGAGCTGCCGCACGACCTCGGCCTCGACGGCCATTCGGACGCCGACGTGCTGCTGCACGCCGTCGCCGACGCGCTGCTCGGCGCGGCGGCGCTGGGCGACATCGGCCAGCACTTCCCGCCGTCCGACCCCGCATTCCGCGATGCCGACAGCCTGAAGCTGCTCTCCGCCGTCGCCGCGATCGTGCGCGACGCCGGGTTCGCGCCGGTCAACATCGACGCCACCATCATCGCCGAGGCCCCGAAGATCGCGCCGCACTCGCTCGCGATGCGCCTCCATATCGCGTCGGCCGTGGGGTTGGATCTGGATGGGGTCTCGGTCAAAGCCACGACCAACGAGCTGATGGGGTTCGTCGGCCGCGGCGAGGGCATCGCCGCGCTCGCGATCGCCACGATCGAGCGTGCTTCCCCTCGATGAGAGTGCTCCTGCAACGCGTCCTGCGCGCGCACGTGACCGTGCAGGGGGCGCAAGTCGGCGCCATAGGCCCCGGTCTCCTCCTCCTCGTCGGCGTCGCGCACGCGGATTTGCCGGAGACGGCGGATCTGCTCGCGCTTAAAACCGCCAATCTGCGCATCTTCGACGATGTGGACGGCCACATGAACCGGTCCGCGCTCGACCGCATCCGGCAATCGCCCGCCTCCGTCTCGATGCTCGTCGTATCCCAGTTCACCCTCTACGCCGACGTCCGCAAAGGGCGGCGGCCCAGCTTCACCGACGCCGCCCCGCCCGCCCATGCCGCTCCGCTGGTCGACCGTCTCTGCGTCGCGCTCCGCGATCTGGGCTTCGGGGTCGAGACGGGCGTCTTCGGCGCCGGGATGCAGGTCGAGTCGGTCAACGACGGACCGGTCACCATCTGGCTGGACTCCGACGACCTGCGCGCCGGACGCTGACGGTCCCGCCATAACAGGACTTTTCGGCGGCGCGTGAAACCCTCGGGTTTCCCTATACTCGCGGTGATCCCGCATGGGTCTCCGGGCTTTTGGAGCCGTGCGTCGATCGAGTCAGGAAGGCGACGCTCGTGGTGTATTGCTCCACCTGTAGCACCGGAAACGAAGACGGCAGCGTGTTTTGCATGCTCTGCGGAGCGGCGCTGGCACGGTCCCCCGAACTCGTCGCCGCGCAGGGCGTCGACGGGGCGTTCCATGCCTCCGCCAGCGCCGAGCCCTCGCCCGACGGCGTGCTCTCCGGCCTCGGCGCCGGGCTGGATCTGCCGGAGTGGCTGCAACGCGCCGCCAGCGAGACGCCGCAGACTGTCCCGCCACCGGCCGCCGGTTTCGGCGACGTGCTCATCGCCGAGACGGTCCGCGATTTTGACCTCCGCGACGCTTCGCCGTTTGTCGAGGGCGACACGATCACGTCGGCCCGGCCCGGCCGAGTTCCCTCGGACGATCTCGCCGCTGCGATGCCCGACTGGATGGCGGAGGATGCCATGCAGGGGCCGCATCCCGCCCCCGCGCTGATCGCGCCGCCAAGCGCCGCCGCCGCCGACACCTCCACCTTCATCGCCGAGACGGATCTGCCCGATTGGATCCGCCAGCTCGCGGCCGCCGACGCGAAGAAGGTGGAGGACGAGCGCCTCGCCGCGCTTGCCGCCGAGAAGGCCGCGGCTCCGCCCGCCCCCGCCGCCGGGGACGCATCGTCCCGGCGGACGCCGCTGCCGGGCGAAATCGAGACGGGCGGCCCGGGCTCGAGCCCGTGGCTGGTGCGCCGGGACCGCCCGACCGCGGAGCGACCGCGCGCGGCATGGGGCGCTCAAGCCGACTCCCCGGCGGCGGCGAACGCCGGACCGGGGACGCCCTCCGCGGAAGTCGCGGCCCGGGCGGACACGGCCGCCGGCGCGGAAGCCGGCCCGGCGAAGGCGGCCCGGGTTCCGCGCCGCCTGACCCTGCCGGGTCGACCCCCCGTCACCAAGGGGGAGACGCGGGCGCGGATGCCGTCTCCCGATTTCTCCTCGCCGGGCGCCCGCCGACTGCTGCTCGGCGTGTCGGTCCTCCTGCTGATCCTGCTCGTGCTCGTGTTCGTCCTGTAAATCGGTCCGCGCCGAACTCCCAAGGAGATGGTCATGGTCGATGCTCCGGAAGCGCCGATTGAATCGCTTGTCGTCGGCGATTTTGGCCGCGGCTCCTCGCGCGCCTACCTGATGGAACAGATCAACGGAGCCTTCCGCTTCGTCGCCAAGGCCGAAACCCGGACGACGACCGATCTCCCGCACGAGGACCTGACGATCGGCTGGCGCACGCTGCTGCTCCAGCTCGAGTGGATAAGCGGCCGGTCGCTGACTCTCCGGGACCGGCTCGCGATCCCGCAGGCGACCAACGGCGACGGGGTCGACGGCCTGCTGCTCTGCTCGACGCTGGCGGAGCCGGTCCGCGTGGCGGTGCTGGAGGCGGGCTCCAGCGCCTGCACCTCGGCCATCCTCGACGGTCTGAAGCGGGCGAACGCGCGGGTCTTCCACATCGCCGCCCCGAGCGGGCGCAAGGACGGCGGCTGGGCCGCCGCCCAAGCCGACGCCCTGCGCGGTTTCCTGCCCGAGATGGCGATCTTCATCGGCGGCGCCAATGGCGGGGACGCCTTGCCCCGCGTCCTCCAGCTCGGCAAGCAGGCTGGCCTGATCGGCAGCCTCGCGCGGGTCGTCCTCGTCGCCGACGGGCCCGTGCAGGAGCAGGCGGTCGCCGCGTTCACCGGGAAGGCCCGCGTCCGCAGCGTCTCCCCGGCGACCCGCGCCGCGACCGACATCGCCGCCGAAATCGAGCGCGAGCTGCTCGACGCGTTCCGGACGAGGCTCGGCAGCAGCGATTTCCTGGACATCTCCCGCGACGCCTCCAACCCCGTCGCCTCCCGGGCCCACGCGGTCGACCTCGTCACCCGGTTCATCGCCCGCGCCTTCGATCGTCGGGTGCTCACCATCGGGATCGACGACGGCATGCACGTCCATTGGGCCGGCGGCGACGGCGGCGCGATGTCGAGCGCGCCGCATCTCGACCTGACCGGCTCGATCACCGGGCTGACCGGCCGCGAGGTGGCCGAGGCGACCGTCTGGCTGCCGTTCGAGGCGACCGAGGACGATCTGATCACCTGGGTCCTGAATCGCTCGATCCGGCCGTGGACCTTGCCGGACAACGTCCGCGACAAGGCGATCGAGCAGGCCTTCGCCCGGCAGATCGTCCGGCGCGGGATCGCGGAGATCCAGCGCGCGCAGCCGATGGCGCTGTCCGGGATCGACCTCGTGATTGGCGGGCCGCTCTTCGCCCGCTGGAACCAGCCGGGCGCGGCGGCGCTTGCGCTCCTCGACAGCGTCGACGTGGTCCCCAACGACGGGGTGATCGATCTCGCGCTCGATCAGGACGGTCTGATGGCGGTGGCCGGAACGATCGGCATGAGCGATCCTGCGCTCGCGTCCAACGTCTTCGAATACGACGCGCTCGTCCACCTTGGCAGCGCGGTCATCATCGGCGGCTCCACCCACGACGGCGATCTCGCCTGCCGCGGGGAGATCCACTACGAGAGCGGCGAGATGGCCCAGTTCGCCGTGACCGCCGGAGGGCTCGAGGTGCTGCCGCTGCGCTCCGGGGAGACGGCCAATCTGATGCTCCGGCCCGAACGGAAGTATTCCGTCGGCGGCCATCCGACCGGCAAGACGGTGACGCTCTCGGACGAGCGCAAGATCATCGGCGGCAGCGTCGGCATCATCATCGACGCCCGCAGCCGTTCCCTGGCCGCCCCGGAGCACGGGCGGCACGTCAAGATGCGCCAATGGCTGGAGGCGGTCAACGGCGGCAAGGCGCCGTCCACCCGCCGCTTCAATTAGCCCGTCCCCCCGGACGCCAGAGAACGAAGGCGAGCGCCACCGATGAACGTCAACTTCCCCAACCGCGAGGCCGTCGTCGTCCGCGACCATGAGCTGCGGGTCGTCCGCCGGCTCCCGGCCAACGTGGAGGTCAAGGTCCGCGCCGGCGAACGGATCACCGACGGCCACGTGCTGGCGCGCACCGACCCGAAAACGGCCGCCGTGAAGATCCCGGTCTCCGAGCAGCTGGGCGTCGCCTCGCAGGATGCGGCCAAATATCTGATGCGCCCGGTGGGCTCCACCTTCGGCGCCGGGGAGGGGATGGCCCGCGCGCGCAAGGGTCTGCGCAACGTCGTCGCCGCCGCCCCCGTCGCCGGCGTCCTCCTGTCGCTCGATTCCGACACCGGGATCGCGCTGATCGCGCCGGGCGGGGCCGGAGACGTGCTTTCGCTCATCCCCGGCGACATCGAGTTCGTCGACGGCAAGCAGTCGGTCTCGATCCGGACCGTGGGCTCGCGCCTGATGGGCATCGTCGGCTTCGGCCCGAACGCGAGCGGCGTGATCCACGTGCTGGCCCAGAAACCCGGCGACGATCTCTCCGACGCCAAATTGACGGCGGATCTGGCGGGCAAGATCGTCGTCGGCGGCAGCCACGCGACCGCGGCGACGATCCGGCGGCTGGTCGAACTCGGCGCCGTCGCGCTGATCACCGGAGGGTTCGTGGAGAAGGAGATTCAGGCCAGCCTCGGCGTTCCTTCGGAGGATCGCCTCGCCCTCTGGCGGCTCGCCCCGGGCGAGGCCTCGATCGCCGAATCTGCCCCGACCCGCCTCACGCTTATGGCGACCGAAGGCTTCGGCGTGCTGCCGATGCATCCGGCCGCGTTCGCGCTGCTGAAGGAGCTCCACGGCGTGCCCGCGGTCCTCCTGCCCGCGACGCGCGTGACCGGCCACCTCGCCCGTCCGCAGCTGATCGTCGCGAACCCGTCGCTGCTGGACGAGGACGCCCCAAGCGGCACGGCGAATCTCGGCGTCGACGCGCAGGTCCGGATCTCCGATCCATCGTCGCTCGGGATCCACGGCGTGGTCTCGTCGCCGCTCCGCCGCTCGCGCCGGGGCGACGGCAACATCGTCGACGTCGTCGACGTCACCCTCGCCAACGGCCAGATCCGGATCATCCCCGTCGCCAACGTCGAGATCGTCGCCTGACGTTCGGCTCGGTGCTCCGTCCACCGTCAACAATGGGGATCACGAGACGACGACGAGATCCTTCGTCAGAACGACCCTCAAGGGGGTCATCCTGAGTAGTCCGACCATGGGCAATTGGCCCGTCGGAACGGAAACGACGGGATCCTTCGTGCCTCGGGATGGCGGCGGAGGAGGCGTGCCAAACATGTCATTCTGAGTACAGTGACTAGCGTCATTTGTCATGGTGGCGCCGATGTGGCGGGGAGAGGGGGCGGAAC
>JBPCRG010000597.1:0-7919 GCA_050997095.1 Thermomicrobiales bacterium
GCGCCAGCTGGCGCCGCCACCGCGACGGCTCCCTGACCAGCCGGAAGAGCCATTCGAGCCCGACCCGGCGGATCCAGCGCGGCGCCCGCGGCGCGAGTCCCGAGAGGTAGTCGAACGCGCCGCCGACGCCGACCGCCAGCCGCACGCCGGCGGCGGCCAGCGCCTCCCGATTCCGCTCGATCCAGAGCACCTGTCCCGGCGCGCCGTAGGCGACCGCGACCACGTCGGCCCCGCTGGCCCGAATGCTCGCCAGCGCCTCGGCGTCGTCACGCAGTCCGGGACCTCCCCCGGCCCACGAACCCACGATCCGAGTCTGAGGCATCCGCGCGCGGAGTCGCTGCGCTGCGCGGTCGGCGACGCCGGGCGCGGCGCCCAGAAAAAACAGGCGGGATGTGCTGCTCGCCGTCGCCGCGCACAGATGTTCGACGAGATCGACCCCCGTCATCCGCCCGACCGCCGACGCGCGGGCGCCCCCGAGCAGCCGGGCGGCCATCCCGATGCCCACACCGTCCGCGGTGCTCAGGTCCGCCCGCCGGATCGCCTCCGCGAACGCGCGGTCCCGCCGCGCCGCCATCACGTACTCGGGGTTGAGCGTGACCACGTGCCGGCAGGCTCCGTCCCACGGATCGTCCAGCCACCGGTCGATTCGCGCAAGCGCATCCCCCGCCGAAAGCGCATCGACCGGAGATCCGAGCACATCCACTCGTTGCAGGACAGGAGCCGCCAAGCGTCGACGCACCTTTCACCTCGTCCGACCATCAGGAATGATCTGGCGCCGAGCACGGCGACGAGATCCCTCGTGCCTCAGGATGACCGCGGAGGAGGCGCCCACCCCGTCATTCCGAGCGGAGCCCGCAGGCGGAGTCGAGGAATCTCTTCGAGCGAAGCGAGAATCTCGTCGGTTGGGCCAACGGCAGGTGTCGTCATCGAAAGGGAACGGCCCCCTATCCCCCGGCCCGCACCCAGGGGGTACCCGCCCCGAGTTCGGGGCAAGGGGAGACGACGCGAGCGACGGGCACCACGAATGCCATTGACCAGAGCACGCAGGATGACCGTGAAGGAGGCGTGCTCCGACTGTCACTCTGACGAAGGAAGAATCTCGTCGTCCCGATCCCGGAGCGACGAAGCAGATCGGACAAGTGGCCAATTCGGCTTCTGCGGCGGTCATCCGAACCCGCGACCCCCCCCGCCGCCTCCACCCCCTCCGCCCGAAGACCCGCCGCCGCCCCAACCGCCGCCTCCGCCGCCCTTGCCGGAGATCGAGCCGAACGCCTTCGCCGCCTCGTTCAGCATGTCGAACAGGGAATTGCTGGAGCCCTGCAGCGAGCGTCCGGCGCGGTCGCTCGCGTCCTGAAGATCCGGCAGACCGCCGCCGCCATTCCCCGAACTGCCATCCCCTCCAGCGCCGCCGAAGCCGCCAAATCCGCCGCCGCCGATGATGATCGGCCCGCCGCCCCGGCGGCGTCCGTAGCCGCGCGGCATCGAGCCCCCGTCGAACATCCCCCCGCACGCGGCCCCGAACCAGTCGGGCATCCGCGAGCCGACCTCCTCGAACCGTGCCACCCACGATTCCTGCAGACCGAACGCGAACGTGAACGCCAGGTACCGCTCGAAAATCTGCTTCGATTCCGCCACGTTCTCGTACTTGTTGAGGTCGTGCAGGTAGGTGCGGAAGGCCCGCCACTTCGCCGCGGCCTCGGCTCCGGCGTCGGTTTTCTTCGGCAGCGACCGGCTCAACGACATCAGGATCCCGGCGAGCGCAGCGGCCACGACCACCGCGACCCAGTAGAAGACCGACCGGGAGCCGAACACGCCGCCGCCGACGCAGCCGAGCACCGCGATCGCGATCAGCGCCGTCCTGCCTGTCCTCCGCCACCGCGACCGCGTCCGCTCCGGCGAGACCCGGAAATACCCGCGCGTGACCAGTTCGTCGTAGATCTGGTCCTTGACCTTGCCCGAGGCGGCGTCGAACCGGCCCTTGACGCCGCTCATCCGCGCCGAAGCCCCGGCGGTCGGAGCGTCCCCGAACACGGCCTGCATCACCGTCGACTCGAAGGGCCGCAACGCGCCCGCCGGCTCGAGCAGCGTCAGCGTGTAGTCGCGCCCGTATCCGCCCTCGCCCGTCCCCTCCTCCATGCGCAGGACCTTGCGCCGACCGAGGTCGATCAGCGTCGCCGCCACGTCGCGTTGATCGGCGGTCTCGTCCAGCAGCGCGCCGACCGCGCCCGCGGGCAGGTCGTCCGGCGGCTCCGCCAGGAATTCGGCCACCAGTCCCACGTGGGGGTCGCGCCCCCGCAAATACCAGAGCGCGTAGAGGCCGACGCCGCCTAGCACGGCCAGCAGCGCGGCGATCGCCAGGAAGATCAGATTGACGAGCGCGCTGCGCTGCGACTGCGTCTCCGCCGCCGCGCGCTGCCGGTCGTCCGCCAGCTGCCACGACGGCGGCTGCGCGTCGACGATCGGCGGCACCCGCAGACGCACGTCGAAGGCGTCGCCGGAGCGGAGATTTGCGGCGCTCCAGGTCCACGTCTTCCCGTCGACCGTGTGGGTCTGCGGGTCGACCTTGCCCGTCTCGTCGACCTGCGCCAGCTTGGGGTCGACCGCCCGCGGCAGCCGGATCGTCATCGTCGCGTTGTCCACCGGGCCGACGCCGGTCACGTCGCTGTTCACCGCGGTCCACCAGACCTGCTGATTCGGCGGATCGGTGTAGACGCGCAGCCCGCCGCGGACGTCGTATTCGAGCAGGAACCCGAGGGTCGCATCCGACGTCGCCGGAAACCCCCAGACGATCTCGACCTGGCTGTTGGTCGTCCGGTAGGCGTACGTGTTCGGCGCTTTCGCGAAGGCGTTCCAACCGACCTGCCGGAAGGCCGCGGCGGCGCCGCCGTTCGGGGAGAACCCGCCAAGCGTCACGTTGTCGATCGCGTCGACGCGGTTCAGCGACAGATTGGCGAACCCCGTGCGGAACGGCCCGCTTGAGAAGGCGATCTCCTGACGCTCGGCGACGTGGTAGGAGCCGTCGGTCCGAAGGTCGAGCGTCACGTCGAAATGGCTCCAGGACGCCGACCGGGTGGCTGCGCCCGCCTCGGGACCGCGTCCGGCCAGCGCGAGCACGCACCCGAACATGACAGCCAGCAGGAGCGCCGGGTGAAAGCGTGGACGTGCGGGCCGTTGGGGACGGGAGGACGTCGGCGGCGAACGGTGGAGACGCATGTCGGGTCGGATCCTTTCGGCGCTCAGCCACACGTCGACGGGTGAACCTCGCGGAGTCGGCGTCAGTATCCCATGCGGCCTATGCTAACCTTCGGATCGTGAACGTCGCCTCCACCGAAACCGACACCCTCTCCACCGACGACGCGATCCGGATGCTCGGCGACCACGGCTACCGGGTCACCGGGCCGAGGCGCTCGGTTCTGGCCGCCGTGCTGCCGCGGGACCGGCCCTTCACCGCCGAGCAGCTCGTCGCCGAACTCCCCGGAATAGGCAGGGCGACGGTCTACCGCACGCTGGAGATCCTCGCGTCGGTCGACCTGTTGAAGCGCCTGCTCCAGCCGGGCGGCCACCCCGCCTACGTGATCGGCGCGCCCGGCCACCGCCATCACCTCGTCTGCTCGAATTGCGGCTCCGTCGTCTCCTTCACCCAGTGCCCGGTCGACGACCTCGTCCGGGACCTGACCAAGGACACCGCCTTCTCGATCCACGGCCATCACCTGGAAGTCTTCGGACTTTGCCCGGCCTGCCAGGCGACGTCCCCTCGACATCCGCGCTGACTTCTTATTGACACAATGTCTCATCATTGATACGATGCCGCCGGAGCCGGGGGCCAACCTGTGTTGTCGATGTCGCACGCGTCTCCCGTTCCGACCAGGATCCAAACCTACGATCGGAGAACGCCGTGATCGAGTCCCGTCGAACCAGAACCGTCTCCTCCATCCTCGCCGCATGCGCGCTCGTGTTCACGCTCGTCTTCAGCGGCACGGCGACCGCCCAAACGCCCGCGGCCGATTCAGGCCCGACGCTGACGGCAATGCCGGACGCCGCGCCGCGCGCGTGCTCTCCGCTCAGGGTCGTCGCGACGACGCCCCTGCTCGCGGACGTGGCGCGTCAGATCGGCGGCTCACGGGTTGACGTCACCGCGATCCTTCCCGCCAACGCCGACCCGCACGACTTCGAGCCCGCCCCGGCCGATCTCGTGGAGGTCGAGGGCGCGGAACTGATCATCGAGCACGGCCTGTCCCTCGACACGTGGGCGTCCGACCTGGTCAAGAACGCGGACGCGAAGGCGCCCGTCCTGATCGCGACGAAGGACGTCCCCACCATCGCGTCCCCGGAGCAGGCGTTCGCCGACGGCGACTCCCACATCTGGTTCGACCCGAGGAACATCAAAATCGTGACCCGGAACATCGCCGCCGCGATGATCGCGGCCGACCCGGACGGCGCCCCAAGCTACACCGCCCGGGCCGACGCCTACGCGGCCCAACTCGACGCGCTCGACGGCTGGATCGGCGCCCAGATCGCGACAATCCCCGCCGACCGCCGCACACTCGTGACCAACCACGACGCCTTCGGCTACTACATCGCCCGCTACGGCCTGACCTTCGTCGGGACGGTGATCCCGGGTCTGAGCACCAACGCCGAGCCATCCGCCAAGGAGACGGCGGACCTGATCGACACGATCAAGGCCGAGAAGGTTCCGGCGATCTTCACCGAATCGTCGATCAACCCGAAACTCGAGAACGAGTTGGGCAGGCAGGCGGGCGTCGCCGTCGTCCCGAACCTCTACGGCGACAATCTCGGCGACGCGCAATCCGGCGCGGCGACCTACATCGCGATGATGGTGACCGACACCCGGCTCATCGTCGACGCGCTTCGTTAGACCCGGACGACGCGATGACGACCCCCGCCCCTTCCGCGCCGCCGCTGCTCGAGAGCCGCGATCTGAGCGTCCACTTCAACGAACGCTCGGCGCTCTCGTCGGTCGACGCGACGTTCCGGCCGGGGGAGATGGTCGGCCTGCTCGGTCCGAACGGCGCCGGCAAGAGCACGTTTCTGCGCGTGCTCGCCGGTCTCCTCCCCGCCACCCACGGCGACGTCGCGTTCCGCGGGGAGGCGTTCGGCCAGCCGCGGGACGCCGTGATCTACGTGCCGCAGCGGACGAGCGTCGACTGGACCTTTCCCGTCAGCGTCCTCGACGTGACCCTGATGGCCGCCGCCCGGCGGACCTCCCGCTGGTCGCCCTTCCGAAGCGGAGACCGTGCGACGGCGCTCGACGCGCTCGCCCGGGTCGACATGCGGCGGTTCGCCGACGTCCAGATCGGGCAGCTCTCCGGCGGCCAGCAGCAGCGGGTCTTTCTGGCCCGGGCGCTGCTCCAGAGCGGCGAGGTCTACCTGCTCGACGAACCCTACGCCGGGGTTGACGTGCCGACGCAGGAATTGCTGATCTCGCTGTTCGAGACATTGCGCGCCGGAGGCAAGACGATCATCTACGCCACCCACGATCTGACCCAGGCCGCCCGCTCGTCGGACAGGATCCTGCTGCTCAACCGGGGGCTGATCGCCGACGGGCCTCCAGCCGACGTGATGACCGAGGAGAATCTGCGCGCGACGTTCGGCGGTCAGGCGATCGTCCCGATCGTGCGGTCGACCCGCACCGCCGCGGGCGAGGCTGCGTCCCGTGGTTGATTGGCTGCGCGCCCCGCTCGAGCACGCCTTCATGCAGCACGCCTTCGTCGCGATCATGCTCGTCGGCATCATCTGCGGCGTCACCGGCACGTTCGTCACGCTGCGCGGCCTCGCGTTCATGGGCGACGCGCTTTCCCACGCGATCTTCCCCGGCGTGATCATCGCCTTCCTCCTCGGCGGCAGCGTCCTCCTCGGCGCGCTCGTCGCGGCGGTCGTCGTCTCGCTGCTGATCGGCGTGATCAGCCAGAACCGCAAACTCAGCGGCGACACCGCGATCGGCGTGCTCTTCGCCGGGGCCTTCGCCTTCGGCATCGCCCTGATCTCGGCCCAGCGCACCTATACCCGCGACCTCGCCTCGTTCCTGCTCGGCTCCATCCTCGGCGTCTCCCGCGACGACCTGATCCTGACCGCGCTCGTCGGCGCCCTCGTGCTCGGGACGATCGCGCTCTTCCGCCGGGAGCTGACGATGGTCGCCTTCGACCGCACCTTCGCGCAGGCGACGGGGATCAACGTCTGGCTCTTCGACCAGCTTTTCCTCGTCCTGCTCTCGCTCGCGATCGTGGTTTCGCTGCAGACCGTCGGAAACATCCTCGTGCTGGCGATGCTGATCACACCCGCGGCGACCGCCCGCCTCCTGACCGACCGCCTGCGCGTGATGGTGGCGCTTTCGGCGACGATCGGCGCGCTCTCGGGCGTGATCGTGCTCTACCTCTCCTACCACCTGACGATCGCCTCCGGCGCCAGCGTCGTGCTCGTCGCCACGGGCGCGTTCGCCGCGGTCTACCTCTTCGCGCCGACCTCGGGCGTCCTCACCGCCGCCGTACGCCGCCGCCTCCACTACGCCCATCCCGAGCGCGACGCATTCGCCTCCGAGTCGCCCGACATCTGAAAGAGAGGCCTCCGGGGGGAGACGACAAACGGGATCGGACGGCCCCACGCGCCGCCCGATCCCGTCCACCCCGTCTTGCCAGGCGTCCCGCCAGGCGCCGATTGGCCGCCCTGTTACCAGTGTACCTCGACGCGCATCCCCTGCCGGGCGAACGCGAAGAGTTCCGACTCCTCTTCCGGCGAGAGCGCGACGCAACCGCCGGTCAGCCCGCTGCCGCTCGGCAGCACCGTTCCGCTGGCGTCCATCGACCAAGAGTGGAAGCCGTTCACGCGGTCGGGATCGAACCCCACCCAGTCGCGAATGTATGCCTGTCCCCAGTCCGTCCACGAGAGGCCGGCGTATTTGCTGTAGACCCGGTACGACCCGATCGCCGTCGCGAAGAATCCGCTGTCGGTCGTGTCCCAGCCCAGCGACGCGCCGTAGGACGCCAGGGGACTGTCGCCGCTGAACAGGGTGACCGTCCGGCTGCTCCGGTTGACGTCGATCCACTGCTCCGGTCCGACGGCGACCGGGCCGTCGAAGGAGAGATAGTCGGCCCACACCCAGCCGACGCCCCCGCCGAACGAAACGGGCACGAACCCGTTGACGCCCGCGCCGGTCACGGTCAGCTGGGCCCCCTGCTCCGCCCCGCTGAGCACCCCGCCGTCGAGGCTGGCGTCCGACCCGATGTTCAGCCGGTCCGTCGCGACCCAGGCGTCCGACTGCACGCCTCCGACCGCGGCATCCCCGCCCGACGGTTGACCGTCGATCGCGAGGTAGCCTCCGTAGGCCCACCCCTGCTCGCCGTCGTAGTCGACGCGGTACCAGCCGTCGCCCGTCGGGCCATCCAGCACCGAGACTGCCTGCCCCTGCCACATCAGGTCGATCACGTCCGCCCAGACACCCGGTCCGTTCCGCAGATTGAGGACAGCGGTGTCGATCGTTCCCGCCGACCCTGCACGCGCGGTCCCGACGTCGGAGATGGAGAGAACAGCCGCCAAGACGACGGCGAAGACGACGAACCGGGACGCGGAACCCCCGAGCCGCCCGACTCCGGGCAAACCTCCTGAGAGTCCACGGCCGTACTGACCAAAGACGCGCATGGCGCCCCCTTCCCAATTGTTGAGTCCAATGCGGAGCTCACGAGGCAGCCAACCTCGAGGAGCGGACGGTGTGCGAATGTCTGCGGGGGAGACTTCCACCAAACCGTAACCGCC
This sequence comes from Thermomicrobiales bacterium, assembly GCA_050997095.1. Taxonomy (GTDB): domain Bacteria; phylum Chloroflexota; class Chloroflexia; order Thermomicrobiales; family UBA6265; genus JBPCRG01. The sequence continues at coordinate 7,768 of JBPCRG010000597.1, forward strand.
CGAGCCCCCTGTGGGGAATGCCCCGCTGGTCCTCCAAGTCTATATGACCCAGGCAGGACTTTGACAAACGGTCAGATCCGCGGGTAGACGCGTCGTGAATCGGCGTCCGGGAGACGTCGGCGGCGGCGATGCGGATTTCGCCCGTGCATCGC
>JBPCRG010000614.1:0-3320 GCA_050997095.1 Thermomicrobiales bacterium
ACCTTCGACCGAGCGTACGTCTACCTGGGCGAGGACGAGGCCGCGGGCGACGGCTGACACGCTTCAGCAAGCGGGCGTATCTCAATGTCGATATGCACGTGCAACATGCGACATTGCGATATAGTGAAGGGAGAAGAGGAGTCAGCGTCATGGCCACGACCGATCCCAGAACCATCGCCGCGCCCGTGCCCACGATCGACGACGCGGACTTGCCGCCGATCATCTGGGCGACCCCCGAAGAGAGCCGCGAGCTTTTCGACATGCAGGCGCAGGCGCTGATGGGGATGAGCGGCGAGGAGTTCATGCAGCGCTGGGACGCCGGCGAATACCGTGAGATCGCCGACACCGCCGGGCATCTCCACATCATGCGGCTCGCCAGCTTCATGTCGTTCGGCCGGCTTGGTCGCGAGGTCTCCTGAGGCGGCGGTCGAGTCAATGCTCGACGCGCTCGGGAGGATCGCCCGCTGCATCACCGATCGTCCCGTCCTTGCCGGAGGCTATCGTCCCATCGAAGCCTCGTACAGCGTGACGTTCGCTCCGCGCGGTTTCCCCGTTCCGCTTGGCGCAAAGGATGGCCGACGCGGGGTCGGACTGCTCATCAACCACTATTACCGCGTGGTCCACAGCGGCGAGGAATCCAGACGAGGCTGGGAGGTTCAGCCCACTGGATATTTTTACGAGATCCTCGATCCGGACGGACGAGAAATTCTGTCCTACCACTGGCATCCCGAAGCCTCAGGCCCCGATCATCCGCACCTGCATCTGAGCGGCCGATTGCCGCCGTTCGACCTCGGGCCGCGCTTTGCCCCCGTCGCGTTGGGGGCGGTGCATGTGGCGACCGGGCAGGTGGCGTTCGGAGCCGTCGTGCGCATGCTGATCGAGGAGTTCGGGGTCGCGCCACGGCGGGCCGATTGGCGCGGAGTTGTCGCCGCCGTGGGCCGCTGATCGCGGGCACGGCCCTCATGCGGGTGCCGACTCGCCACCAGGCGAGCACGGAGCGGCGAGCGGCAAAGGTCGCGGCCGAGCGCCCGCGCAATCGGCCATATTCGGGGCGATGCCGATCAACCCTGCGGCGGCGCCTCTCGGTTCCGTCGACTCCGCCGACCGGCTTCGAGTCAGCGGCAATCCCAGCGGCGCAGGAGCCGCTCCGCCTCCTCGGCGACCTCGCGCACGATCTCGGCGGCCGGCTGGACCTGGGTCACCCCGCCGACCGACTCGCCCGCCCACAACGACATCGCCGCGATCGCACCGCTGGTCCCCCGGCTGGCCGTCCCGGGGTGGAAACGGCGGAGCGCCTCGTGCGTCCCGTCCAAGCTCGGCATCTCCCCCACGACATCGCCTTCGAACGCCGAGGCTGCCGGGACGCAGGAGCGCAGCACCCGACCGGGAGCGTCCCACCAACCGTTGAAAGTGGCGCCAAGAACCGTCTCCTCGGGAGTGGCCGCGATCAGGGCAGCGACGTAGTGCGGGTGGGCGTCGGACTCCTCCGCGGCGACGAAGCGCGTCCCCATGCGCGCTCCGGCCGCTCCAGCCGCAATCACGGCCGCCAACGCCCGGCCGGTGCCGATCCCGCCTGCAGCCAGCACCGGGACGTCGACCGCGGCGAGCACCCCGTCCAGAAGGGCCAGCAGACCCACGGTCCCGCGGACGTGGCCCCCGGCCTCGACGCCCTGGGCGACGATCAGATCGGCGCCGGCCGCCGCCGCGGCGACGGCCTCGCCCGTCGAGCCGACCTGCCAGCTCACGAGCGCCCCGTGCTCATGCACGACCTCGACCATCGCCGGGTCGGGCCACCCGTAGAAGAACTCCACGACCCGCACCCTGCGCGCCGCCAACGCGAAGCAGCCGGGGTCGGTGCTCACCAGGTGCGGATCCGAGACCACGAAGTTGACTCCGAAGGGGCGGTCGGTCAACGACCCCGCCTCGTCGAGGAGGCGCTCAAGGGCGGGAAGCGTGCGGGCCCCCGGACGAGCCGTGCCCACCATGCCCAATCCGCCGGAATTGGACACCGCCGCGGCTAGCGCGGGAGGCGAGACGGCTCCCATCCCCGCCTGCTGGATCGGGACCGAGCAGCCGACCAGCACGGTGAAGCGCGTCGTCAGCATCAACATTCTCCCATACACGGTGCGCCCGGTGGCCGGCGGCGGCAGGCCGCCGGTCAAGGAACGCATGGATGGCGCGCGTCAGCACGCTCCGCACTTTCTCTGTGCAGGCGTGGGTGAGCACGGCGCTCATCGCCCGACGCCCGACGCCCGAGTATCCCATGGTCGGCGGGCACGGGCGGTCGACTGTCGCGCCGACCCCTGCCAGGGCGCCAAACAGGGACGACGCGATGAGGGATGACCGGCTTTCGTCTTCCAACCAGGGGACGTTGCGATGGACGTTGCGAGCCTGGACGCTTCGCGGAAACGCTCATGCTTGTCGAAAAAGGTCTGGCCGGATTAAGGCGGGGACCGGGCTTCGTTCCCGGAGGGTTTCGTCTTGATCAGGCAGCGCCGTTTTTGCGGATGCGCGGCGGCGGCGGGGACGGGACAAATCGCTCCCCGTTTGGCACACTCCGTCCGGCGATTCAAGGCGGCGTTCGGTCACGCTCGGCGGGAGCAGGCGCATGGGAGATCGGCTCGAACTGGCGGTCGCGCGGCTTTGGGCCGGGATCGAGACGCGGCGCGACGAGCTGATCGGGCTCGACGCGGAGCTCGTCCGCCGTCCCAGCCTGCTCGGAGAGGAGGGACCGGCTCAAGCCTACGTCGCCGACCACCTCCGCGCGAGCGGGATGGAGACCGAGGTCTGGGACCTCGACGAGTCCGTGCGCTCGCTGCCGAACGCGGGCGACAGCGGCGTGCCGTTCGCCGGCCGGCCGAACGTGGCCGGCAAGCGGCGCGGCGCGGGCGGAGGCCGCTCGCTCGTCCTCAACGGCCACATCGACGTCGTCAGCCCGGAGCCGCTTTCCGCCTGGACGCGCGACCCGTGGTGCGCCGAGATCGTCGGCGACCGGATGTACGGCCGCGGCGCGATGGACATGAAGATCGGGGTCGCGATCAACCTCTTCCTGCCCCGGCTCCTGCGCGACCTCGGGATCGGGCTCGGCGGCGACCTGATCGTCCACAGCGTGATCGAGGAGGAGTGCGGCGGCGCGGGCGCGCTCGACGCCGCCCGCCGGGTGGCCGCCGACGCCGCGCTGATCACCGAATCGGAGCAGATGCGCTTCACCCGGGCGTGCCTCGGCGTGCTCTGGTTCCGGGTGCGGATCGCGGGCAGATCATGGCACGCCATGGAGGCCGGAAACGGCGTGAACGCGATCTCCAAGGCCGTGCCCGTGA
>JBPCRG010000679.1:0-3447 GCA_050997095.1 Thermomicrobiales bacterium
GGCCTGCTGGTCGACGATCGCCTTCTCGGTCGACCCGCCCGCCTTGACGACGACGTCGGCGGCTTTCGCCAGATCGTAGCCGGTCGGCGCGGTCGTCTCGGCGACCCGCCATTTACCGGCGATCAGGTTGTCGACGGTGATGCTGCCGTCGGCGGCGCCGTCGGCGTCCGACCCGTCGCCGTCGCAGAGGTCGATCTCGGCCAGACCGCTCTCCGCGGGCGGCCGCAGGTTGAAGCACGAGCCGACGAGCGGCTGACCGACCGGATCCTGCTTTTTGATCGTGATCGACCCGGCCTGCGGAGCCTCCTTCGTGGCGGGGATGGCGGTCTGCGGGATCTGGAAGCTGCCTCCCCCCTCCTGCACGGTGATCTGGCTTGTGCCGCCCGCGGTGAACCCGGCGGGGATCGTCGTCTCGGCGACGGTGTGGTCGCCCGGCGTCAGATCGAACGCGACGGAGCCGGAGCCGGCGTCGTCGCAGACCGGGGCGCCGCCGTCGACCGCGTAGCAGGCGCCGGGAACCGGGGCACCGGTCTCGTCGACCGCGACGAGCTCGATGGTTGCCGTCGTCGCCACCGCGGGCACGGTGTCGGTCGGAGCGGCCTCGGTCGGGACGTCGGTCACAGGCGCCTCGGACGTCGCGGTCTCACCGACGGGTGCCTCCGAGGTCGGGGTCTCGCCCGCCGGCGCTTCTGAGGTCGGAGTCTCGACGGTCGGCGGATTGCCGGCCGGCGTTTGGGCTCCGTCGCCGCCTCCCGCGACCGCCTGTGCCTGGTTGTCGCCGGGGTTGAGCTGGATGCTCTGGTCGGGCGCTTCGGCCTGACCGTCGGGCGTCTTGGTCTCGGCGAGCGTCAGCCCGCGGCCCGGCGCCCCGTTCGGGAAGCGGATGACGGTTGAGCCGTCCTCCGCGCCGTCGTCGCCGTCGCAGGCCTGCCCCGCGAGGTTGGATCCGGCGTAGACCGCGAAGCACGCGCCGGAAAGCGGAGCGCCGCCCTCGTCGGCTTTGCCGACGGTCAGCGTGGCCGGCTGCAGCTGGTCGGCGGCGGAGATCGCGCCGGCCGCGTCGGCCACGACATGGACCCGGCCCGACTGCCCGGGATCGACCTGCTGCGGACTGCCGACGGGAGCGCCGTCGACGACGACCTGGAGCGAGAACGGGGTCCCGGGCTGGCCGGAGAGGTACGCCTCGAACGTGCCGCCGGCGGCCGGCGCGGCCGCGACGGCGCCGTTGTCCGTCTGGAACGCGACGGTGTTCGCGCCCGGGGTGGCCTGGATGGCGCCGGTGGACTGGTTGTAGCTGAAGTAGACGCCGACCGATCCGTCGGGCACGGTCAGCTTGATGTCGCCGCCGTTCGGATCGCCGCCCTTGCCGAGCGACCGGTCCTGGTCGCTGCTCGTGACGATCCGGAAGGTGTAGCGGCCCGCAGGGATCGGGAACGACCCCGTCCACGTCCCGTCGGGGTTGCCTTGCAGGGTCGTCGCGGCGCAGGTCTTGTCGTAGTCCTTGGCGCAGCCGATGGCCGCCTGGAAATCGCCCGCGACGACGACGCGGCTGGGCGCCGGCAGTGGCGGGGGCGTGTTCGGCTTCGCCGCGGAGGCGGCGCGCGGAGCCGCCGGGGCGGAGGCGGGAGCGGCCGCGGCGATCTGCGCCGTCGAGAGGGGCGCGACGATGCTGAACAGCAGCATGAACGCCGTCAGCGCATGGGCGAAACGCGCGCCCGGCCGTGGACGCGAAGGCCGGTTCAGGACGCCACTGTGAAACCGCCGACGTTGAACGCGCATCTGCGTCCTCCCATTGACCCGGCCGGTTCTCGCCGACCCCCACCGTACGTTGCCGACGATCCGATTGCCGCGAGCTTCGAGCACGTCAGTCAAAATCCGCCGGAGTCCCCGCCCATTGGCGGCGATGGTTTCCGGCCGTTGCATTGTCCGCAGAGTCGACGGATTTCATCATACCTGAGGAATCGCGGCTCGTCGCGCATGTCGACGCCCATCTCTTGTCTCGCATCCTGTCCAACGAGCGGTGCGCAGTTCTCGTTTCGCAGGCGCGCAGGAGCAACGTCGGATCGAGCGCTCTGCCGACAAGCTTCTGCACACGACCACAGGAGGGCGACGAGATTCGTCAACATCGAACGGGAGCGGCCCCCGTCCCCCCAGCCCGCACCCGGAGGGTACCCGCCCCGATTTCGGGGGCAAGAGGAAGGCGACGTCGGGCGTGATGGATGCCGCTGGACCCGACACTCGCAATGACCGCGGGTGAGGAGGCACGCCCCGCCTGTCATTCTGACGAAGGAAGAATCTCGTCGTTCTCGCTATGGAGAGACATCACGCTGGACCGACGTTGGCCGAGGTGATCTCGTCGACGACGCTTCGCAGCTCCTGGGGGTCGTCGACCCACGGGCCGACATTCAAGAACGTGTGGGTGACTCCGAGCTCGGCCAGCTCGCGAAGACGGCCGGCCACGGAGGCGGCGGTGCCGACGATCGCGACGCGGTCGACGAGCTCGGTGGGGATCGCCGCCTTCGCCGCCTTCATGTCCCCCGCCGCGCGCATGTCGGCGAACGATCCGCCCCGTCGCAGGACCTCGTCGGTGCGCATCGCCTTGCGCACCTCCGCCATGATCGCGGGGATGTCGAAGCCGGGCGTCTCGAGCTGCCGCTCCATGCCGGGCAGCGCGTGGACGATCGCGATGACCGCCTTTTTGCGCTCGAGCGCCGCTTCGGGGCGGTCGGTGACGGTGATCCCCGGATGGGCGAAGAAGCGGAGCCTGTCCGGATCGCGGCCGGCGTGCTCCGCCGCGGCTTTGACCCGCGCGACCGATTCCCCGAGATACGCCGCGGAGGCGAGCTCATTGAAGCGCACCCCGTCGGCGACGCGGCCCGCAAGCGTCTGCGTCCGCGGCCCGGTCGCCGCCAGATAGATGGGAGGGCCTGGGGTCGGCTGGACCGGCGGCAGCGTGGGGCCCCAGTCGACGACGGGGAAGGGGCCGTCGTCCGACGCGCGATGGGGAGGCGTCCACCATTGCCGCAGCAGGCGGACCGTCGCTTCGAGCGCAGCCAGCGGCGAACCGGCGCGCATTCCCAGCGCCTTCTGGAACCACTCCGCCTGGCCCCTGCCGAGACCGAGGAAGGCGCGCCCGCCGCTCAGGCGGTCGAGCGTGGCCACCGATGCGGCGATCAGGTTGGGATGGCGCAGGTAGGGGCTCGTCACTCCCGGGCCGAGGCGGATCGCCGTGGTCCGCATTGCCAGCGCGCCGAGCGTGGCGAAGGCGTCCCAGCCGTCGGGGTCCTCGCTCAGCCACAGCGAATCGAACCCCGCCTCGTCCGCGGCGACGGCGAGGCGGACGCTGCGCTCGACCCCCTCCGCCGGCGTCACCCCATTCCAAATCCGGTGGGTGGATTCGGCGCAGAACTTCAGGGGCCGCCCTCCGGAGCCTATGTCTGCGCGCGG
>JBPCRG010000037.1:0-4085 GCA_050997095.1 Thermomicrobiales bacterium
CGCCTTGCATGGTCGCATCCCGTAGGCGACGACTCGCGGCTTCGTTGAGCGCCGGACGCGATTGTGCGATGATGACGTCCCCCGGCGTGAGCACGCCGGGTGTATGGATGCTTTGCCCCGCACGTGACGCTTTTACATACGGAGTCCACCATCACGTGGCGGCCCGCACCTGGGAAGGTGAAGACCATGCGCCTGCCGTTGCTGTCGACGCTTCTGATCGCGGGGATGGTCCTTGGCGGCGCGGTCGCGCCGAAGGCCGCCGCCGAAACGGGCGCCGTCCAGTCCTGGATCACCGTGAGCTCGACCCGGCCGGCCGCCGACTGCGGGATTGACCTGAGCGTCGAACTGCGCGGGGGAGGCGACCCGATCGGCGCGGCCGCAGTCTCGGTCTCCCTTTTCTCCGGAAGCGACGTGGTCGGCAGCGACGCCGGGGGAACGGACGATTCGGGCATCGCGCGGCTGCACCTTGAGCCGACCAGCGGGGCCGACTGGATCGACGTCAACGTCGGCGGGTCGTACCTGACCGGATTGTCCGTCGCGACCGGCGCGGGCGACTCGTGCAGCGACGGCGCGGGGACGTTCACCGCGTCGGGGGACATGGCGATCGCCGCTCCGGCCACGTCCCCGCAGGCTGGTTCGGCGATTGGAGACGCCAAGCCGGCCGTGGATGTGGGCGTGCCTTTCATGGCCCAGCAGCAAAAACTGAGCTGTTAATACGCCGCAGTCGCCATCGCCACGGCGGCGTGGGGCAACGGCGTCTCGGAATACTCGCTCGACGATGTCGTGGGCTACTCGGCGAATCCGCACCACGGCTATCGCGGCGACATCACGGGCTGGTGGGGCAACACGGTCGACTACGGCGTCTACGCCGAACCGCTGGCCGCGGCGCTGCCTCAATTCGGGTTCAACGGGGACGTCTTCTACGCGCAGGGCGATTCCTCGCCACTGACCGGCCGCCTCGACGCGGGCATTCCCACGATCGTCTGGATCTCGATGTGGGGCGACCAAAGCGTCGTCGAATCGTCGGGCGACTCCTCCTACACGCTGGTCGCGGGCGAGCACGTGGTCGTCGCCTACGGCTACGACGCCGGCGGCGTCTACGTCTCCGACCCCGCCCATGGAGACAGCCGCTACTTCAGTTGGGACACGTTCATGTGGATGTGGAACGTGCTCGACGGGATGAGTCTGGCGGTCACCCCGGCCTAGACGCCTGTGGTTGCTCAAGATACGGGGTTCCGGGCGCCGCCCGGAGCCCCGTCGTCGTGGTTCGGGGGATGATGCGCCGACGTCCCCGGGTCGCGGTCGCAGCCTGCTCCTGGACGATGTGCGGCTGCCGAACGCGGAGACCATCCGCGACCATTGGGCGCGGCGGCTTGCCCTCGTCTCCACGCCGGGCCATGAACTCGGTCGAGCCGTCACGGGATCGCTGCCGAGCTGAAGGCACTCCCGGCGCCTCGACAGCGGGCAGGGGTTCTGGTAGCGTCGAGCCCGAGCGGGAATCTCACGCCGAAGATGTGGGGAGAGAGACGTTGGAGCACTCGATGTCCGGGGCGGGCAACCGTTCCTCCGCCAAGGCCGACGGTGGAGGCCGGACGCCCGCGCCGGTCGGGCTGGTCTTCGACGACCGCTTTCTGACCCATAACACGGGGCTGGGGCTGGTCGGCGACGTCGCGATCTATCCGTTCGCCGATCCGATCGCGCACCCGTCGAGTCCCGAGCTCGTCGGCAGGGCGAAGCATCTGATGGACCTCCACGGGATCACGGACCGGATGACGCGGATCCCCGCCTACGAGGCGGCCGACGACGCTCTGCTCGCCTATCACACGCCCGAGCATCTGGCCCGCGTCCACGCGCTGGATCGGACGGGCGGCGACGCCGGCGAAGGCTCGCCGATGGGCGTGGGCGGAGAGCGCGTCGCCCGGCTCGCCGTCGGTGCGGTGATGGCGGCGGTCGACGCCGTGATGGACGGGCACGCGGGAAGCGCGTACGCGCTCGTCCGGCCGCCGGGCCACCATGCGATGGCGGGCAGGGGCATGGGCTTCTGCGTCTTCAACAACATCGTCGTCGCCGCCCGCCACGCCCAGCGCGTGCACCACGCGGAGAAGGTGCTGATCGTCGATTGGGACGTCCACCACGGCAACGGCACGCAGGACGCGTTCTACGCCGACCCCAGCGTGCTCTTCATCTCGCTGCACGAGGACGACCTCTATCCCGTCGGGTGGGGCGCCGCGGAGCAGGCGGGCGCGGGCGTGGGCGAGGGGTTCACCGTCAACATCCCGCTGCCGTCGGGCACGGGCGCGGCGGGGTATCGGGCCGCGTTCGAGCGGCTGGTGCTCCCGATCGCCCGCCGCTTCTCGCCGGATCTGGTCATGGTCTCCGCCGGGCAGGACGCCAACGCCTTCGACCCGCTCGGGCGGATGGCGCTGACGACCGGCTCGTACCGCGAGATGACGCGCATGCTGCGCTCCGTCGCCGACGACACGTGCGCCGGGAGGATGGTGCTGGCCCAGGAGGGCGGCTACGCGCCCACCTATGCGCCATATTGCTCGGCGGCGATCGCCGAGACGCTGGTCGGACCCGAGACGCTCGCGGAGCCCATCCCGGAACCGTACGGACCGCGGGCCGACAGCACGCCCTCCGCCCGCTCGGTCGGCCTCGACTGCGCGCGCGCGCTCGCTGCGGCGACAGCCGTGCAGAAGCGGTATTGGGCGATCTGACGGGACGATTCAGGCTGTGCCGCCAAGAGGCATGTCGACGTCCCCCGTTTTGCCCAGCGCGTTCGGGTCGTCACCTTTGCCGGGCGTGATGACTTTCGGGGGCTGCCTTCACGTCCGGAGCCTCGGTAGAGTCGGATCCAAGCACTCGCGGAACCGGTCGATGCCTCGCAGGGGTCGTTGCCCTGGCCTCAACGCGTGGATTCGACTGGAGGCTGGGCGCCGCGTCGGCCAACCTCCCCGCCCCGGGAGACGCCGTGCCCCGCCCCTTGTTCGCTCCTTCGGGATCCCGACGTCGCTTCCTGCTCGCCGCCGCGTCGTTGGCCGCCGCATCCGTCGTGGGAGCGCCGAGCGTGGCGAACGCCGATCCGCTCTGGTCCGTCTTTGCGGCGACGTCGGTCGATCGGGCGGTGGTGCTGCGCAATCATCCGGACGCGGGCCGGAAGGTCGTGACCTCGCTGGCTCCCGGGACGACGGTGCACGTGATCGAGGGACCCGACGCGGACGGGTGGTTCCGCGTCGAGGCGGTCGACGGGGCGCACTGGAAGCCGGGGTGGGTCGAGGGGGCCGGATTGGTCTTCGCGCAGTGCGCCCGCGCGGTGTGGGACATGACGATGTTCGCGGGGGCGGGCGACTGGTCGGCCGGGCTGGGGTCGTTGCGGCACGGCATGGTCGTGTCCCTCGTCGGCGCGGTCTCCGGCGACTTCGCGCTGGTCCGGTCGGGCGATCTGACCGGCTACGTCGCCCTCGGCGGACTAGAGACGTCCGACGGACCGGCGTCCGATCCGTACGGCGAGCGCAGGGTCGACGTCAACCGCTCCTCCGGGCAGTTGGCGTTGATGATCGGCGACACGGCGGTCGACCGCTTCGACGCCTCGCTCGGCTCCGACCAGGGCGACGGCTTCTACGCGACCGCCAGCGGCGAATACTCGATCTACAGCAAGGTGGCGGGGCTCTCCTTCACGAAGTACGCGAGGGCCTACTTCGAGTATTGGGCGGGATTCGATCCGAGCCGCGACAACGGTTTCCACGCCTGGACGATCGACGCGAACGGCAACGTGATCGAGGGCGGATCCGGCCCCACCGGTGGCTGCGTGGCGACGGCGCCGGAGAACGCGTCGGTCGTCTACGATTTCGTCGACCTCGGCACGCAGGTCGAAATCCACTGGTGAGTTTCGGATCGCACCGTTCCCATTTTTGTCCCTTGTGACAAGCGGCAAGGATTCCGGGTTAAGGGCATTCATGCCGCAACTCGTCGCCGTCGTTTGCGCGTGCCCTCCTTTTCGGCGATGCACGGGCGAAATCCGCATCGCAGCCGCCGACGTCTCCCGGACGCCGCTTCACGACGCGTCTACCCGCGGATCTGACCGT
>JBPCRG010000579.1:0-4937 GCA_050997095.1 Thermomicrobiales bacterium
AATGCACGGCTGGGTGATGACGTAGGTCATCGCTCAGAACCTCCGCTCCCCATCCGGGAAGACTATCGGGGAAGGTGTGCCCTGGATCCGCTTCTGTGCAGACAGCGCTCGTCGGTGACGAACTGGCGGACCGCCGTAGTATAGCAACGTTTGCGGACCGTTCCGATCGGATCGCGGGCACATCGGCGCAGGGCGTCCTTTGTGCTTGGGGGGAACGGGACGATCGGGGCGGAGTCGGGTCGCGGCAGGAGGGATCAAGCCGATGGACGTGCCGTGGATGCTCCGTTGCGATCATTGCGGTGGGGTCGAGGCGGCGTCGAAGGACGTCTGGCGATGCCCCCGCTGCGACGGCCCGTGGCTGTGGGACGGTGAGCGCGCGCTGAACCGCGGCGATGTCCGCGCGGAGCTTCACGGCCTCTGGCGCTATCAGGCGGCGCTGCCGCTCGGGTTCGGGGATGCGGTCTCGCTCGGCGAGACGATGACGCCGCTCCTCCCGATCACGTCGGGCGGATCTCCCGCCTGGGCGAAGCTGGACTACCTGCTGCCGTCGGGTTCGTACAAGGACCGCGGCGCGGCGGTGATGATCTCGGCGCTGCGGATGCTGGGGACCTCGCACCTGATCGAGGATTCCTCGGGCAACGCCGGGGCGGCCGTGGCGGCCTACGCGGCCCGCGGCGGTCTCGGCTGCACCGTCTTCGCGCCTGCGGCGGCCTCGGCGGGGAAGCTCGTGCAGGCGGCGGCGTTCGGGGCCGACGTCCGGCGGGTGGCCGGCTCGCGCGACGACGTGGCCGACGCGGCGGTCGCCGCCGCGGCCACGATGGACGGCGCGAGCTACGCCAGCCACAATTGGCACCCGCTCTTCATCGAGGGCGTGAAGACGTGGGCGTTTGAAGTCTGGGAGCAGCTGGGATTCCGCGCGCCCGACGCGATCGTCGCGCCCGTCGGCAGCGGCAGCATGATCCTCGGCGCCCATCTCGCGTTCGGGGAATTGCGGCGCGGAGGCGCGATCGACCGGCTGCCGCGGCTCTATGCGGCGCAGCCCGCCGCCTGCGCCCCGCTCGTCCATGCCTTCGCGGCGGGCGGCGACGAGGTGGCGCGGGTCGAGCGCGGGCCGACGCTCGCGGAAGGCGCGTCGATCGCGCGGCCGGTCCGCGGCCGGCACCTGCTGCGGGCGCTCCGGGAGTCGTCCGGCGGCGCGGTCGCGATTTCCGAAGCGGCGATCGTCGAGGCCCGTCTGGCCTCGGTGCAGCAGGAGCTATACATCGAGCCGACGTCGGCGGTCGCGGTCGCCGGAGCCGCGGCGCTGCGCGCGTCCGGGGATCTGGGGCCGGATGATGAGTGCGTCGTGATGATGTCCGGATCCGGCCTGAAGGCCACGGAGGCGATCCAGTCGCTGCTGCGATGACGCCTTGGGGCCGGGACTGCGGGGATTCCGGTCTGCGGTCGCCAACATTGTTCTAACCGCCGGTTAATAGTGTCTTAATCGCCGTGGACGGCAGCGCACGTAGCCTCCAAGTGTCCCGAAATGAAAAAGACGGGACGGATCGGAGTTTTCGCGTCGAAAACGTTCGAGGAGGTTTCATGAACAGTGTTCCACGCCATCGCAGATTGGCGGGCGGCGCCCTCGGCCTCGCCCTGTTGTTGACCTCGGTCGGCGGCGTAGTCGCTCAGGACGCCACGCCCGGGGCGACCCCGAACGTCGCGGCGGACGCGACGCCGATCGGCACGCCGGCGGCCTCGCCGGTTGCGCTCGCGCTCGGATCGATGACGGCGACCCGACCGTTCCTGATCGCCGACGACCCCGGCAAGTACGCGATCACTCCCGTCCTGACCAGAGGCGACATGGTCGGCGACTCCCAGTTCGCCGGCACGCCGGACGGCATGGGCTTCTACAAGGACGGCGGCGACGTGGTCGGCTTCGTCATCCACGAGTTCACGCCGAAGGAAGCCGGCAGCGACGAGGGCAACCTCTCCGGCGGCCGCGTCTCGCGGCTGGTGATGGATGCCAAGACCGGCGCGGTGACATCGGGGTCGTACGCGCTCAAGGGCGGCGAGAACTACTGGGATCTCTGCTCCGCCTCGCTGGCGGACGCGGCCAACGGCTACTCGACGCCGACCTTCCTCTCGGGTGAGGAGACGACGAGCAGCCCGATGGGCGGCGTGGTCTTCGCCGTCGACGGCGCGACCAGCGCGGTCACTCCGATGCCGTGGATGGGCCACTTCCACCACGAGAATGAAGTGCCGGTGCCGGGCTTCGGCGACAAGAAGGTCGTCTTCCCCACCGACGACAACTCGAAGGCTTCCGAAGTCTACATCTACGTCGCGAACAACCAGGCCGACCTGATAAGCGGAGTCGGCCAGCTCTACGTCTTCAAGGCGGACGCCGCCGCCGGCACGGCCGATGTCCAGAAGGGCAAGGACGTCGCCGGGCAGTTCGTCGCGATCGACCAGAAGGACAACGCCGACGCCGATTCGCTGCAGAAGGCGGTCGACGCGGCGGGGGCGTTCAAGTTCGTCCGCGCCGAGGACTCCGACTACAACCACGCGACGCCGAACGTCATCTACTTCGCCGACACCGGCGACATCGCGGCCCCGAATCTCGCCGCCGACGGCACGCCGCTGACCAAGAACGGCCGCATCTACCGGATGACGCTCGACCCGGCCGACCCGACCAAGGTCACCGCCTTCACGGTGATGCTGGACGGCGACAAGGGCGACGACATCCGCAACCCGGACAACGTCGCGTCCTCGATCGACGGCAAGACCGTCATGCTGCAGGAGGACCTCAACGGCTACAACCGCAAGCTCGACGGCCTCCCCGGCCGGGTGCTCGCGTTCGACACCGCCGGCTCGACGCTGAGCGTCGTCGCCACGCTCGACCAGTCCGACGGCCCGGGCATGACCGATCCCGACGTCAAAGCCGGGGAGTGGGAGTCGTCCGGGATCATCGACGTCTCCGACATCTACGGCCCCGGCATGTGGATCACGGGCGTGCAGGCGCACACCCGCGCCACGCCGCAGTTCGGCGGCGTCGACGAGGGCGGGCAGCTGCTGCTGATCCAGCAGAAGTAGTCCAGTCCTCCTTCGCAGTCATGCGGGGCCGACCGCACGCGGTCGGCCCCGTTTTCTCGTCAAAGCCCGGTCCGTCGGCCGGGCGTCTCCCTCTCCGCACCGTCCCGCGCGTCAGGCGTCGCCGTTCACGCTGAAGCCCCGGAACTGCCCGCTCGCGGGTTCGTAGACGACGTGGAAGAAGCAGTCTCCGCCGTCCATCGTGAACACGATCTGACGGCGCCAATCGCCGACCTCGCGGGTGCAGAAGGCGATGACGACAATCAGCGCCCGGGCGTCGACCACGACGCCGCCGTACTGGCAGGTGTAGCCCGGCAGGCCGGTTTTGATCCGTCCGCTCGCCTGAGGTTGTCCGGCAAGGTAGTCCGGCAGGCGGGACTCGAGCGCGTCGATGTCGCGAAGGGTCGGCAGCCAGGCTCCCTGCGCGGGCTCTCCGCTGACGTATTCGGCCATCTCGAGGGCGGACGCCGTTCCGACGACGACGCCGGAATAATGGGCGCCCTCGACTGGCGTCCAGACTTCGGCGGCCGGGGTCGCCGCGATTCCGGTCACGGGTTGCAGTTCGTCGATGAGCAGCCGGCCCCGGTCGCGCAGGAACGTGAACACGCCTGTCATTTCCGGTCGGTCCCCCGCACCCTGCGCGAAGCGGGCCAAGGCTCCGATCCTGCCGTCCGTCCGCATGGTGACATCCGTGATCGAGAGGATCTCCTCGCGAGAGTCCGGCGGCGTCGGGGTCGAGGTTTGGTCGCCGCCGCGGGGCAGGGAGAGGGACCCGCCGAAGCGGCGCAGATAGCCGTCGCTGAAGAACGCGATCACGCGCAGGTCGTCGCCGGCGTTGACGCAGGCCGCCAGCTCGAAGAGCGTCGCCTGGACCTCCGCGACGACCGCCTCCGCAGCCGGGGCGCCCTCGGGTTTGACGTAGGGGATCGGATCCGGGGTCCCGCCCACGCCGGTTCCCGCCCCGATGATCTCCGTGACCGCGCTCAGCGAGCGCGCCTCGACCGTGCAGGCGGCCCCGGCGACCCCCGTCGGCGTGGCCTGGGCCGCCGCGGAACCTGCGGATGAGAGCAGCAGCAGACGGGCGAGCATCAATCCCCGAAACATCATGATCCGATCCCCATTTCTGGCAGTCGGCGACGCGCAGCGGCCTTCGTCATCGAGAAGACGCCGAACGCCGCCGAAAGGTTCACGGAGCAGTCTGTGCATCGTCGTTTGTCACCGCCGGAACCCACGGCGATTTTCGCTTCGCTCGAAGGGATTCCTCGACTCCGCCTGCGGGCTCCGCTCGGAATGACGGTGAGTGGCGTCACGGCGCTGTCGGCAACGATGCCAGTCGGTGATGCATGGAGGATCCACTCGGAATGACGGGATTGGGGCGTCATTCCGAACTCGGCGGAATACCGCGGGCGTCCGGGGAACCAATCCGCGGATAATCGGCATCGCCTTTGCGCCGGTGCGCAACGGAACTTCGTCGCGCTCAGACGAACCCGCGGCGGACGGCGATCGCGGCGGCGGCGGTGCGGGTGGGCGCGGCGAGCTTGTCGAGGATGCCGGTCATGTGGCGCATCACCGTGCGGTGGCTGATGAAGAGGTCGTCGCCGATCTCCCGGTCCGTTTTCCCCTGGACCAGATGCCGGAGCACGTCGATCTCCCGAGGCGTCAGGTGGAACGCGATTCCCGCCGCGGGCGGACCCTTTTCCGGCGGGCGCTTGGGCGCGGTCTGGAAACGAACCGCCTGCTCGACCGCCCAGCCGAGGGGCGCCGCCCGGCCGTCGGCATGGAGCGGGGCGAACGAGGGGGAAGGGAACTTTGCACGCAGCGAGCGCCCGGCCCGGTCGTAGTCCGACCGCTCGTCGGGCCGCAGGGGG
>JBPCRG010000132.1:0-3162 GCA_050997095.1 Thermomicrobiales bacterium
GGTGAACGATTCCGCCACCCGCCAAGAAGCGGCGGCGACGCCCGATCCGATGGAGCCCGAAACGGGGCGGCCCGGGGACGGGGACGATCACGGCCGCGTCGGCTACGGCCGGTACGCGAAATACACCCCGCTGGGCCTGGCGCTCGTCATCCTTGGCGCGCTCCTGGTCATCGGGCTCAATCAGCGCGGCCAAGGCGCCGCGCCGGAGTCCCTCGGCGGCATGATCGGCAAGCCGGCCCCAGACGTGACGCTGACGACGTTCGCGGGCGAGGCGGTTGCGCTGGGCGGGCTACGCGGCTCCGTCGTCGTCGTCAACTTCTGGGCGGAGTGGTGCGCGCCCTGCAGAGAGGAGATGCCCGCCTTCGAGGCGATCCACCGGGACGCGTCCGGCGTCGGCGCGGGCGTCGCGATCCTGGGCGTGGACATCAAGAAGGACTGGCCGGCGAAGTCGAGGCCCTTCGCCGCGTCGCTCGGGATCACCTACCCCGTCGGGCAGGACACGGGCGGCGACGATTCAGTCCGCGGTCCGATCCAACTCGCCTTCGGCGTCGCCGAGAACTACCCGACCACCGTCTTCATCCGCCCCGACGGCGTGATCGACGACGTCCGCCTCGGCGCGATGGACACGGCGGAGATCGCCGGTCGCATCGCCCACGCCCGTTCGGAATCGGCGGCGGCCGTCGGGTCCTCGTCCATGTCCCACGGCTGAGAGCTCGAGGCTCCGTCAGACGAAGATGTCGGCGACCGGGAGCGAGAACCCCGGCAGAACGTCCTCGCCGCCGAGCGACCCGGCGACGTCGAGCAGCGACACCGATCCATCCGCGCGATGGACGGCGACCGTCTTCAGACGCGGATCGACGATCCAGACGAGCCTGACGCCGGCCCGCAGGTAAAGCTCGATCTTGCGCAGCACGTCGGGGCGTCGGTCCGTCGGGGAGAGCACCTCGACGGCCAAATCGGGCGCGAATGGCGCGAACCCCTCGAAATCGAAGCCGTTCGGCAGCCGATGCCTCGCCACAAAGCCGATGTCCGGCGCGACCACGGTGTCGGGATCGCGCGACAGCCGGTACCCGCCGCCTTCGCCGGTCACATAGCCGAGACCATGGACCTTGCAGTGATGGCCGACCTCGACGTGAAGCCCGCTGGCGATCGCGCTCGACCGGAATTCTGACGGCGACACGTCGTGCAGCACTCCTTCGATCAGCTCGAACGGCGCGTCCGGGTCCATCCGGAGCAGATCGTCCGCCGTCACCGATTTTGCTCGCGTGTTCGTGGTCGCCATGTCACTCATCCTGATCCGAGATCTCGACGGTCGTCAGCGCGCACGACCGGTCCACCGGCGTTCGTGCATTCGTCTGGTGTGCGGCTGCGGCCAGTCGACCGCGTCTCCGCTAGGCGTTCACCGCGACCTTGCGGCGGACCGGGGTGACGAAGCCGGCGTAGCGCTCGGAGCGGCCGCGGACGGTGTCGAAGAAAAGCTCGCGCAGCCGGGAGGTGATCGGGCCGATCGTCTGGTCGCCGACCGGGCGGCCGTCGATCGACTGCATCCAGGCGATCTGCACGCCGGTGCCGCAGAAGAAGGCCTCGTCGGCCAGGTAGAGCTCGCTGCGGTCGATCTCGCGCTGCTCGTTGGGGATGCCCTCGTCCTGGGCGAACTGGAGGATCGTGCGGCGGGTGATGCCTTCGAGCACGTCGGAGGTGATCGGCGGCGTGGTCAGGATGCCGTTGCGCACGATGAAGAGGTTGCAGCCGCTGCCCTCCGAGACCTCGCCGGCGCTGTTGAGCACGATCCCCTCGTCGGCCCCCTTCTCCTCGGCCTCGTCCTTGACGAAGGCGGAGTTGACGTAGGCGCCCGTCAGCTTGCCGCGGCGGGGGATCGCGTTGTCCGGCACCTGCGTCCACGAGGAGACGATCGCCTTCTGCCCTCGCGCGAGGTCGAGATAGTCGCCGAGGGAAAGCATGTAGACCGCCAGCTCGTCGCCGAGTCCGCGCAGCCGCGGCGTCAGCTGCACGGCGGACTTGTAGATGAAGGGCCGGATGTAGACGTCGGTGGTCGGCTCGTTCGCCTCGACCAGCGAGGCGATCGTCGCCGCCAGCGTCTCGGGCGTGAAGGGCAGCTCCGCCCGCAGCAGACGGGCGGAGTTCAGCAGACGGGCCGCGTGCTCCCGGAGCCGGAAGATGTTGATCGTCTCGCCATCCCGGTCCAGGTAGCCGCGCACGCCGGCGAAGGCCCCCGTGCCGTATTGCAGCGCATGGGTGCCGATGCTGACGTTCGCGTCGGCGAACGGCACGATCTTGCCTTGGAAGAACGCATACTCCAACATCGGCGACGCTGCGGCCATGGGCTCTCTCCTCCGGAATGGGACGCGGCGCGGGAGCGGTCCTCCCCAGTCGCCGCGAACGATGAGTCGTCAACAGAGTATGGCATAGGCCCGACGCTTGGGGAACGATCTGGGCGCAGGGACCGGGGCTTCGGCAGCGGGACCGTCTTGCGTGACGCGGAGCTTTACTCCAGCACGAAGCGGCGGAAGTCCTCGGCGTACTCGACCGGGGGCACGGCGCGCTTGCCGTCCTCACGGTTCCAGCCGCGGATCGGCTCGTCGGGGTCCCAGTCGCCCATCTGGCCGGCGTGCGCGCGCAGCGCCGCGATCTTGCGGTCCATATACGGCGTGATGTCGATCCAGACGTCGGCCTCCTTCGGGCTAGAGAGGTAGACCTCCCGGACGCGGTGCGGCTCGAGCCCCTCGGCGAGGAGTTCGGGGAAGATGCGGTGGTTGCGCGCGGCGGGGAAGATCGCGTCCATCACGGCCTGGGCCGCGGCGCGGTGGTCGGGGTGGTTGATGTACTCGCTGCCCATGTAGAAGACCGTCGGGTCGCCGCAGACGACGATGTCGGGCTTGATCCGGCGGATGACCCGGACGAGATCGCGGCGCAGCTCGATCGTGGGCGCGAGCATGCAGTCCTCCTTGCCCATGAAGACGACGTCCTGGACGCCGAGGATCGCGGCGGCGGCTCGCTGCTCGGTCTGGCGCTCGGCGATCAGGGCCTCGCTGGAGACGGCGCGGTCGTCGCTGCCCTTGTCGCCGTTGGTGATCAGCACGAAGGTGACGTGGCTGCCTTCCGCCGCCCATTTCGCGACCGAGGCGCCGCAGGAAAATTCGG
>JBPCRG010000166.1:0-3883 GCA_050997095.1 Thermomicrobiales bacterium
ACGGCCGCGCCGGCCGACCCGCCTACCGCCCCATGTTCAGCGTGCACACCCAGTCGGCGGTCGATCCCTCGGTCGCCCCCGCGGGCAAGGCGACGCTTTCGATCTTCACCCAATATTTCCCGTACGACCTGGCGGAGGGGACGTGGGACGAGCGCCGCGACGAGATCGCCGACGCCGCGATCGCCCGCTACGCCGAGTACGCGCCGAACGTGCCCGCGGCGGTGATCGCCCGGCAGGTCCTCGCCCCGCCGGACATCGAAGCGCGGTTCGGGTTGACCGGCGGCCACATCTTCCAGGGCGAGCTGGTGCCCGAGCAGGCGTTCGACCTCCGCCCGGTCCCCGGCTCCACCAGCTACGAAGGCCCGATCCGCGGCCTCTACCTCTGCGGCGCGGGCGCCTGGCCGGGAGGGTGCGTGATGGGCGCGCCGGGCCACAACGCCGCCCGCGAGGCCATCCGCAACGCCCGCGCCGGCCGCCACGGCTGACGCCGGCGACCGCGCAGCCTCGGCGTTTCGGATCCGGCGGCTGCAAGGACGCCGCCGGTTAAGGCAGAATCCCCGATCTCGCCCGGCCGACTCCGGAAGAGGCCAGAGAGTTTGACACCGCACGACGCCTTCGACGACGAATCCGAATCACCTGACGGCGACGACTCCGACGGCGAGGTCTTTGAGGCATCGAGCTTCGACCAGCTTCTGGACCGGCTCACGGAATGCGCCCGATCCGGCTTGGTCGCGGCGGCACGCGTGGCCGGCGAATGCGGCCACGCCTCGATCCAGACCGGACACCTGCTGATCGGCCTCGCGGCCGGAGAGGGCGCGGCCGCGCGGCTGCTGCACGATTGCGGCGGCCACCCTGAGCGCTATCTCGCCGACCTGCGCTTCATCGCCGGAATCCGAGCGGACGAGGCGGCACGGACCGGCAGCGGCGGCGCGGCGCGCGCGCCCCGGCTGGACCGCGTGCTCATCCGCGCCGAAAAAGACGCCGCGAAACGCGGATCCCCCCAGATCGGCACGCTGCATCTGCTGGCGGGATTGGCCAAGGAGCGGGAGGGCCTCGCGGCCGCGCTGCTCGACGCCCCCGGCGGCGGACTGGAGCGGATCGACGGCGCGCTCGTGATCGCCTTCCGCGCAGGCTGGACCGAGGAATGACGGCTCCACCGTCATCCCGAGCGGAGCCCGCGGACCGTCATCTTGAGCGGAGCCCAGAGACCGTCATTCCGAGCGGAGCCCGCAGGCGGAGTCGAGGAATCTCTTCGACCGCAGGGAGAATCGTCGTCGGTCCATTCGACGATGCGCAGACCACCGAGCGTTCCGTCCAGCGTCGAACGACCTGCCGAAATGACGACGACGAGATCCTTCGTGCCACAGGATGACCCCCTTGATAATCATTCTGACGACGGACGATCTGCTCAGGAGAACGACCGGATGAGCCGTTCCCGAGTCGCCGTCAGTCCATCACCGTGATCGCGCGGTTCGCGTTGTTCAGGCGCTCGGCTCCGGTCTCGGTGCAGATCACCGCGTCCTCGATCCGCACGCCGAAATTGCCTTCGAGATAGATGCCGGGCTCGTCGCTGAAGCACATGCCGACCTGAAGCGGCATCGCGTTGCCCGCGACGAGATACGGCTCCTCGTGCACGTCGAGCCCGAGTCCGTGCCCGACCCGGTGCAGGAATTGCGGACCGTAGCCCGCCGCGGTGATCAGATCGCGGGCGGCGCGGTCGAGCGACTCGCAGGTCGCGCCCGGTCGCACCGCGTCGAACGTCGCCTGATTCGCGCGCGTGACGATCTCGTAGACCTTGCGGAACTCGTCGGTCGGCTCGCCGACGACGATCGTCCTGGTGATGTCCGAGTGGTAGCCGTCGAGCGTGGAGCCCCAATCGAAGATCACGACGTCGCCCTGCGCGATCACCCGGTCGCCGGTGTGGTGGTGGGGCGCCGCGCTGTTCGGCCCGCTCGCGCAGATCCCGAAACCGGCTTTCAACCCCTGCTCCGTCATGAACCCCATCAAGCGGGTCATCGTCTCGGTCTCGGTGAGCCCGGAGATCGGGCCGCTCTCGATGAACCGATGCCAGGCGGCGTCCGTCCGCTGCGCGACCTCGCGCAGGCGTCCGATCTCGTAGGCGTCCTTCTGCATCCGCAGGGAGCGCATCACCGCCATCGCGGGCTCCCACGCGGCGGCGGGCAACGCCGTCTGCAGGCGCAGCAGGAACGAACTCCACAGCTCGTCGCCGACCGCGATCCGGTTCCCGCCGAATCCCGCCGCGATCGTGGCGGCGAGCGCCGTCGGCGAATCCGTCTCCGCCCACTGCCGCATGTCGACGATCTCGGCCCGGTCCGCCATGTTCGGCGCTTCGAGCACCGGGACGACGAACGCGGCCCGACCTGTCTTCGGGAGCAGCAGCAGATTCAGCCGCTCGGAGAGGTGGGCGTTGATCCCGGTCAGATAGAAGAGGTCCGAGCCGGGGCCGATGGCGAGCAGGTCGATCCCCTGCTTCGCGATCTCCGCCTGCCCCCGGCGCAGCCGCTCGGCGTAGAGGGTCAACGAGGTTCCCGAAGCCATGTCGTGATGCTCCCCGATGGATGAAATCGCAGCCAGCCGATCCGCCGGATTCTAGCACCGCGGCATCGTCGGCCGGAGACTGGAGCGCTGAGCGGGCGGTTGGGAGAACGGCCGCGCGCGGCTACAATGCGGGCGATGGATGTCGCGATGCGGAAGGGGAGTCTCGTGCCGGAACAGGAAGCTGAGCGGATCGTCGTCGTGTTCACGTCTCCGCTCGAATCGATGCACGTCGACCGGATCGCGGCCGTTGCGCCCGACCGGGTCGAGCTGATCTTCCGCCCCGATCTGCTCCCGCCCGCGCGGTACACGGCGGATCACACCGGTCCCGCCGGTTGGCGG
The DNA here is from genome assembly GCA_050997095.1 of Thermomicrobiales bacterium. Taxonomy (GTDB): domain Bacteria; phylum Chloroflexota; class Chloroflexia; order Thermomicrobiales; family UBA6265; genus JBPCRG01. Next base: position 2,899 of record JBPCRG010000166.1, read on the forward strand.
CGCGACCCCGACGCGGAGGCCGAATGGCGGGCGCTGCTGCGCCGCGCCGAGGTGACGTGGGATTTCGCCCAGACCCCGACCGAATCCCCGCTCGACCTCAGCCCGGGGCTGAAGTGGGTGCAGACGACCTCCGCGGGCGTCGGCCAATACGTGAAGCGGCTGGGGTTGCAGGAAAGCGGCCTGATCGTCACCACGTCGAGCGGCGTCCACGCCGAACCGCTGACGGAGTTCGTGTTCGCGGCGCTGCTGCACCACACCAAGCGGATCGCGATGCTTCAGGAATGGCAGCGGCAGCGGCATTGGGAGCGCTACGCGGCGGGCGGGCTGCCGGGGCGGACCATGGCGATCGTCGGACCGGGCCGGATCGGCCGCCAAGTCGCGAAGATCGCCAACGCGTTCGGCATGACGACCTGGGCGATGGCGCGGACAAACGACGCCGAGCGGGCGGACGAGCTGGGCGTCGACCGCCTCTTCGGCCGCGGCGAGCTGGACGAGATGCTGGGCGGAGCCGATTGCGTGGTGCTCTGCATGCCGCACACGCCGGAGACGGACGGATCGATCGGCGCGGCGCGGATCGCGGCGATGAAGCCTGGGGTCACCCTCGTCAACATCGCCCGCGGCGCCGTGATCGACGAGCAGGCGATGATCGCCGCCCTCGCCAGCGGCCAGATCGGCTTCGCCGCGCTCGACGTCTTCCAGACCGAGCCGCTGCCCGCGGACTCGCCGCTGTGGGCGATGGACAACGTGCTGGTCAACCCCCATTCCGCGAGCACCGCCGACACCGAGAACGCGAAGATCACCGACATCTTCGTCCACAACCTGCGCGCGTTCGTCGACGGCCGCCTCGACCAGATGACCCCCGTGCTCGACAAACAGCGGATGTATTAGCGGACCCGCCTACGGAAGGCCCGCGATCCGCGCCCGCCCTCGCCCTCTGCCCTCTCCGCCGCCGCCGCCGTCGTCGTCGTAGGGGAGGGTCCCGTGC